>JBFYXR010000233.1:0-4187 GCA_041310455.1 Desulfobacteraceae bacterium
TAGACTATTGTCGCCCCTATTTCAAGAATAAATTCCCTCAAATTTATAAAATTGTCCGCATTGACATAACTCAAAGTCATAATTAATATGACATAGAAATTTTAATCGGGCGGGAGACAGATTATTGATGGAATATTTCGGTGAATATGAAGGAATGCATTATGAGGGCAACTGCATAAGACCGCCAAGCGAGGCAGACAGTATCCTGCTTCAGGTCACCCTGGGCTGTTCACACAATAAATGCACCTTCTGCGGGACCTATAAGGACAATAGGTTCCGGATAAAGGGCAATGACATTATACTCGCGGACATCCTGTTTGCCTCCAGGCACATGAAACGGCAGGACAGGGTTTTCCTGATGGATGGAGACGCGTTGATAATTCCTCAGGAAAGACTCCTGTGGATACTGGACAGGATAAAGGAGCACCTTCCCTGGGTGAAACGCGTCGGAGCCTATGCCAATACAAAAAGCATAGGGATGAAATCCCCCGAAGATCTGGCGGAACTTAAGGCAAAGGGTCTCGGCATACTGTTCCTGGGCGTTGAGACGGGAGACGATGAGACACGCAGGAAGGTGCATAAAGGCTACGATTCAAAACACTGCATTGAGATGGGCAAAAAGGCCAAGGCCGCTGGTATTAAACTTTCGGTTACAGTGCTGTTAGGGATCGCAGGCGTTGAGCGGTCCCTTGAGCATGCCAGGCTGACCGGAGAACTGCTGAGCCAGATGGATCCTGATTTTATCGGCGCCCTCACCGTCATGCTTATACCCGGGACCGAACTCTGGGAAGAATACCGAAGGGGCGAATTCCGCCTCCCTGATGAAGAAGGGCTTCTAAGGGAGCTGAAGGAGATGATCCTGCACACCAATATTACCAGAGGGCTCTTTTTTTCAAATCACGCCTCCAACTATCTCCCGGTAAAGGCCAGGCTACCAAAGGGAAAACAGGATGCCCTGGATCTCATTGACTCGGCTTTAAAGGGAGAAATTGGTCTAAAGCCCGAATGGATGAGGGCACTATGACCGGCCGTATTTTTTAAGCACCTTCTGACCTTCTGCTTCAGACAATGAATTGACATAGGCCTTCCAGCCTGGACACCAGCCGATATGCCATCTCCATATACGGCCAAGGATTGAACGTGGTTTTGTATCGTATACAGCCCTGAACTTGCATTTCTCGCAATTGCTCATAACATTTCTTCACTCTCCTTTTTAATGAGCTTCAAATCCGGGTTAATGCACAGTGATCACGCTGTTTAACGTACCGTGATTATTATAGCAGACCTCCTGGTTCTTCGGATCATGCCACCATTCACTGTCAACAAGGAACTTATATTCGTATCTGCCGGGCGGGACTACCACGGTCTTGTTCCAGACGCCATTTTTATCCTGCTTCATGGGGTGAGCCTTCCTGTCCCACCTGTTGAAGTCGGCCACCAGTATGACTTCCCTGGCATCAGGCGCCTCCAGCACAAAAACAAGCCTTCGTTTTTTATTGATTGCCTTGGCCATATTTATTCTCCTCCTGACGATCATAGAGGTTAACAGATCAATATTAACGGACAGCTCGATATGAAAGCGGAAACAATCCTGAAAAAATTAAAAGTCCAATCAGACTGTATTATATCTCTGAAATAAAATGGGCCCAGGTTTGCAGGGCAACTGAAAATATCAGTCCTCTTCACACCATGGGCCCATTATTATTTTATCAGCAGCAGCTGCTATTAATTCAACTTGAACTCATCGCGACGGTTTTGTGACCATGCGGATTCATCTTTTCCTGCGGCAACCGGCTTTTCTTCGCCGTAGCTGACAGTTGTAATCCTTCCTTCTGAAATGCCCAGTGATGCAAGGTATTTCTTCGCGGCATCAGCCCTTCTTTCGCCAAGTGCAAGGTTATATTCGTTGGTTCCTCTTTCGTCACAATTGCCTTCAATGGTGACCGAGTAGGATGAGTTGGCATCAAGGAATTTTGCCTTGCTCTGGAGTACGGCCTGGGCCTCGGGCTTGAGATCGGCCTTATCATAATCAAAGTAGATCTTCTCCGACTCAAAGGCGCTGACCTGCTCTTCCATTAATCTCTTTGCCGCCGCCTCTTCATCTGCACGCTTCCTGGCCGCTGCCGCAGCCGCTTCTTCTTCAGCGCGCTTCTTTGCCGCCGCTGCCGCAGCCTCTTCTTCAGCCTTCTTCTTTGCCGCCGCTGCCGCAGCCTCAGCCTCAGCCTTCTTCTTTGCCGCCGCTGCCTCTTCCTCAGCGCGTCTCTTTGCTGCCTCTGCTGCAGCTGCTTCTTCCTTAATCCGTTTGCTGTTAGCGCATCCGCTGCCAATGGAAATCAGTGAGGCAGCTAAACAAAAAATAATAAATAATTGAATTTTTCTCTTCATAATCTTATAATCCTCCGTATTTTAGTAAATTATAGTATAAATAACCCTACTTAATTAGTATCCCCACCTCGATTAATATCACTCATAGATCATATTTCTAAATAAACATTATTTAAAAATATAATATTAATTCCTGTATGTTTACTGATATTTTCTTTTCTGCAAATAAGCCTGATTTCTGATCACTTTTGAAAAAATATAAGGATGCAAATACTTCAACAAACAACATTAACAAAAAAGCCAACTGGAACTTCAGAATTAAATTTTAAAGGCATATCAGTATATGCCCTGCCGCTTACCGCGTAAAAAATTTAGAGTAAAATAAGTATTTGAAAGTTTGAAATGATAAGATGTTTTCATTCAACATAATCTTAAAATTATACCTGCATCAGAATTTAAAACATCCTACTATAAAATGGGAATCAAAAATAAGGCTATAATAAGAACCGCCTGTTCATTTGATTCAAGTAATAAAAATTGTTAACAGCGCTAAATAAAGATCTTATTGTTATTTGAAGCAATATTAGTACTCAAATCATAAATAGTCAAATCATTTCGTTATTGCTTGTTACAAGACGACTAATAATACCGGCTGTACCAAATTATTCCAGGCTTATGATTTGCAGTTATGGTATAAGGTATCTAACCGTTGTATTAATAGTTGAAATTTAAAAGAAACATTGACCGGCGGTCATTTTCCCAGCGATCAGCCAGGCTGCCTCCATAGCCGGGATAGTACCTCTGACCTACCCCGCTTGTAAATGAGAGATATGCGGATTCATTCAGCCTGTGAAGATATGTAAAGGAAATATTCATAGGCGAATCGAATTCATTCGAACTGGTGAGAGAGTTTAAATTGTCGGAGTATGTATATTCCGAATATTTCATGCCCAGGGCAAAAAGCCACGCCTTATTTACAGGCGTGATTTCCAGATCAAGGCCATATGTATAACGCTGAAACCGCCTCTTATCAAGGTCATATCCTGTGTCATAGTATGCAAAAGAAGGGGTTAATGAAAATACATCATCGGCAGTTCCCAGGGCAGCAGCAAATCGCATCCCCTGATAAGACAACCTCTCTGATGCGCTTTCCGGGTCAATTCCATCATATCCCCTGGAATAGGGGATATTGTCTGAATAGGACTGAAAGCCGGTATATTTCTGAAAGGCGGTAAACCTGGGAACGATTGAGCCGTTCGCTATGGAAGCGCTCCAGGTAATTTCATAACCCATTGAATATTCGTCATTTAAATAACTGACTGGATAGATATATGAACCGAACATATAGGAACTTTCATCTGAATCGGATAAAAGATTAAAGAGATAGGAATATTTTTCATAAACGGATAAAAGCCCTTCTTCATATCCTTTGTCCAGATCCAGCCTGTTCCATATATCATCATTGCCCACGCGCTTCGCCACATAAAATCGCGCCTTCCAGTAGCTGTTATCAAGGGATGATATCGTGACGCCGCCTCTGGCGGCATGAATAAAGCGTCCATCAGACAGATATATACCCACGTGGTTGATTCTTTTATTCTTACCCGTGGTGGAGAAAAAAATCAGATCCCCGGTCAGAAGCTCTGAGCTGTCGACCTTCTGCATGAACGGGAGGGAAGACTGGGAACTCGACTTATGGGGAAGCTCTATGCCGAAATATTCCTTGTATACCTGAAGAACAAAACCGGAACAATCGAATCCCTTTTCGGTTGCGCCGCCCCTTATGTAAGGTATTCCGAGATATTTATCCAGCTCGTTCTGAAAAAATTCGCTCTTATCCGGATCAACTGATGAAATCAGGA
>JBFYXR010000235.1:0-3103 GCA_041310455.1 Desulfobacteraceae bacterium
CATATCAGGCGGCCCCTACGTGGATCATCCCGAGCAGCATAACGGGGCATCGGATATTGTGCATGTGGATCTGTTCATCCCCGGCTGCCCTCCCCACCCTCTGACTATACTTGACGGGCTGTTGAGATTTATAGGAAGGATCGGCTAACCTGTTGATATTGACATAAAGCCGGCCGGTGAGAATATGCACGGACATCCGAAGCGCCCTGGTTGCAAACTCAAACCAATTGTGATCAGTTGATCAGTTTGTATTTTTTAATCCCCCGGTGTTTATAACCTCTTTTATGCATTTCTTGAATTCCTGATATGTAAAAGGTTTACTGATGACGATATCAAAACAAGTCCGGTCAATATCCCATGGCGTTCCCGTAACACCGATGACCGGGATATTTTTCCCAGTGTTGCGCACATGTCTCGCAACTTCGTCGCCATTGCACTTAGGCATCAGAAGATCCGTTATCACCGCATCAAAGGATGATTCTTCGAATCTCCTGAGACCCTCTTCACCATCCTTTGCGGTCACAACATCATAACCAGCTGTTGTCAAATAGAGTGAAAGGAGATTTCTTATATCTTCTTCATCGTCGATTATGAGGATCTTGAGCATATAACTTTATCCTTTTATATTAGATAAATTAAATGATTAATTTCCCATCCGTTTTATTTTAAATCCGGATTTTAATTTTATGCGATGAATCCTGTCGAAGAATATCAGCGTATATTCATGTCTCAATACTGTTCTTGCCGTTAATAAACTCGGAACTGAATATCAGCTAATATGGAAATCAGATCCGCATGCAAAAACAGCAGCATTAAACATTGCGGATTATTGGTAGGAATATCTGGCAGAATATCCTATGGGTATCCCTTTGAAAATATAAAAGGATATACTCCCCTCCCTGGGAAGGGGAGAATATTATATATTTTAAATTAAATTGTCAAAAGAAAATTATTAAAAGCGCCGCACGAATTGCCTCAATAAGATGTTATCCAAAGAGCTACAAAAAGGGAGATGATAAAATATCCCTAAAAATCTTTATCTCGTTGCAGCGGTTAAGGTACAATATAGTTGCCCTTTAAAAAATCCAGATCCGGCTTATAACCTATAAAGGTGCTCCCCATCTCTACAAAGGGATAATCTCCTCCCCAGGAGGGGGCTGTGTATTTCGGGGGAGATTCTATTACAGCCTTGCGCCAGGCGTCAAAGTCCTTGTACCAGTATTCGACAACACGCACCCAGGACTTGGGCATATCACCTCCGGAAGGCATCCCGCCGGAGGGCGGCATTGACGCTGTTGATGGAGGCGTTCCGGTTGATGGCTGGACTCCTGCCGGTATGGAAGATGGCACCTTGTTTCCTGATGGTATGCCTCCCCTTGCAAGACATTTGTAGCTGATGAACTTCAGGAGTCCGGGCTGTTTCAGGGCCTCCCTGGCATGGACCTCCAGGAACCATTTCTCGCCCTCTTCCACGGAAACTCCATCAGGATATTTTATGGCCTGGACCCAGCGGATTATCGGCGTCTGTTCCGGGTTGGGATCAGGATCATAGAACTCCTCTGTGGGCAAGGCCGGCACAGTGGTCGCGTACCTGGCTCCCTTGGGCATCTTCCTAGTCCTGTCTGTCTCCCATGAAGGAAGTGACCATGCGCCATGGCTCGGCCTGGAATGATAGTCCTCTTCGCCGGCAAACCACAGTTCGGCGTAACGCCCTTTAACCGCACCAAAACGCTTGACCGCCTCTTCAGGCGGGTTATATGGCCTGTATGACTCATATCTGCGTATCCACGGCCCGGAGATGCGGATGGTCTCAGGTGCGTGATAGCGCATATAGTACCTGTCGGCCTCCACCTCGCTGGGGGCGTCAAGGAATAGCCCGAAGACAACCTCCTTAATCATCTGTGCATTGACCGGCTGGACCCATAATAAAGCTATGGCGCAGATTGTAAAAAAAATATTAAATAAGTGTATTTTCCTTTTTGTCATGTAACCTCCTAATCCGGTAAAGCCGGAACAAAATACCCTCCCCTTTTTAGGGGGAGGCTGGAGGGGGTCTTAAGAAATCAATCCGGAAAGTAAAACCCTAAAAGACCCCACCTCAATCCTCCCCTGAGAGGGGAGGATATTTTAAGAATATCAATACGCATCCAGGGGCTTCCAACCTTCCTCTGCATAAAGGGAAGGCAGAAACCGTGCAAGATGAGGGTATTCAATCATGTTGTGGAGGAGAAATCCCTTTACGATCTCCTCAACCGGCTGGGGTCCGTCTTTCCTGCGGCGGATATTTCCATTCTCATAGGCATATCCCAGCCAGTAACGGGTCCTCAGCTCAACGCCTCCCCTGACCGGGCGGTAATAATGACAGCCCACAAGGGGGACCCCCACGGTCATGTGACATGCTATCAATGTGCCCATTCCGGGTCTGTAGAGCCTTTCCGTATCTATCCCGAATTCAGCCGGCGAATCGGAATACGCGGTGATATTCAGCATGTTGTCACCGCTGCCATCTATTGATTCATGAATGAAGCACGGCGGTCCCTGCCTCCTCTCGCACATGGGAACAGCAGGGTTCAGATATCTCTTTTCATCATTCTTATCAACAAGGCCCGTATCCCAGTGCTCGTTAGGGCACCAGATCTTATATCTCAGGTTGCCGCTGCCTTCAGGCACGCTGGGAGGGGTAAGGAAGTGCCACAGAAACCACCAGTCAATCATTTCAACGGTTACCCCGGGCATTTTGACATAGTTTGCTATGTAACCGGAGCCGTCCGGCAGGATGCTGTAGCCCTGCTCGGCAGGCAGATACCCGGGATTCAGCAGATCATTTCTGTCTTCAACCTTCAAGACATGCTTTTCAGGCAATGGCCCCATATTTAATATCTGAACAGAAAGGGGGTCGGGCCTGCTCATTTCCATGTAATAATACTTGGAGTAGCTGAGCAGTTTTTCTTCCAGGCATAATTCCCTCTTAAACATTTAAAACACCTCCATAATTTGAGCGGTTGTAAAAGGCGTGACGCCATTATATTTTGGTAAATCGACTTTTACAATAATTCTTTCCCTTGACATATAAGTATATTTTCTATACGTTTAAATACCTAAT
>JBFYXR010000237.1:0-2875 GCA_041310455.1 Desulfobacteraceae bacterium
ATTACTCCTGTTGTAATTTCCTATGAGTATGACCCCTGTGACGGAGCTAAAGCCCTGGAGCTTTTCCAAACCGACCGGCATGGGGAATACAGGAAGGGTGAAAACGAAGACCTTAAGAGCATTGCATCGGGGGTAATGGGACATAAGGGCTGCGTTCATGTCAGTTTCGGCAGACCGCTGGAGGGTGACCTGGGCACACCCGAGGACGTGGCCTCGGCTGTGGATATGCAGATAATAAAGAACTACTATCTGCATCCGACAAACTTCATGGCCTATCGGGAACTCTATGGAGAAAGCAAGGATCTTTCCCTTTTAAACGAGCAGTATGCCTTCGACCAGGAAGAATACCATAAGGAATACATGTTCTTCCACAAGCGGATTCATTCCCTGCCCCATGAGCATCGCAGGTATGCGCTGGCAATCTATGCCAATCCGGTTGCCAACAAGATAAAGATCATCTCAAAATCAGTTGATTAATGACCAGGATTCAGGCGTATCCTCCCCCCGCAGGGGAGGATAAAGATGAGGTCTCACGCATGCCTTTATATGTAAAAGGTATGTCACACACACTTTCTATGCATCAGCGGGGATCTTTGTCTTAAACCGGTCAATTATCTCCTTCAGAAAATTCTCCCTCTTTTTAAGGGCGTCCCTGAATTCCCTTTTATCCGTGTGTATAATCTCGACCTGGAGATGATAAAGGTAACGCTCTATGACACTTACCAGGATATTGGCCTCCTCCTTGTTCATCTCTATATTAATCATGGCACCCTCCTTTGCTTTTATCGCTGTTTAAAATATGCATTGAGCGATATTAATCGCCTTCGATAGTGACATGTTGAATGGTTCCTTCTATGTTGCCTATGTCCGCTGATTTTACGACCTCCGGCGTAACAGCATAAATGCTGTCATCAATGAATATCCCCCTGGTCCAATCGTTGTAATAATACCCGTATTCATCCAAAACCGTTGATGTGGAGATCCTCCCGATCTGTTGAAAACCATCCTCTACCCCAACTCTATATACGTAAAGCCCCCTGAAGGTCAAAATACCATAATCGTATGGTTCAGGGTCAGCGCTTTCCAGCTCATAAAGGTCTATCGGCAAGGCAAGCAGCCCCTCTGCCTCCCAGAAGGTAAACGCCTTATGATTATAGAGTGCCTCGGAGTCGGTGCCCCTGCCGCCGATGACCTTTGTTTGCAGCAGCCTGGGATTGCTGAAATAGCTGATATCGAAAACGGACAGCTGCACACCCTGGTACCATGCGCTCCCATCCTCTTCTATTGCATCCTTGCCGATGGTAATAAGATAATCATCACCCCACGGATGTATATAGGTTGAATAGCCAGGGACCTCCAGCTCTCCAACGACCTCAGGTGCCGCAGGATCGGACAGGTCCAGGGTGAAAAGCGGATCGATGGTTAGAAATGTTACCAGGTACCCCCTTGGACCGATAAAGCGCGCTGAGTAAAGCTCCTCTCCCTGCGCGATGTCCTCCAGTCGCCCTATGATGCCCAGTTTGCCGCTCCGGGATCTGAGGCAATAGACATGGTTTTCTGAAGCAGCCTCCGTATCCCAGGACCAGCCTGTAGTAGTTGCGATCCTCAACACCCCTTCGTACTCGCCGAGTGAGAACTGGTTCAGGACCCTTCCCTTTACACCGGCATACCCCTGGCCTGTCACCTCATCGCCTGAAAGGTCAAACTTGTAGATGACAGTCTGTTCGGCAGGCTCCTCCGTGCCTGCCCCTGAATAGTTCCAGTATGTGGACGTGCAGTACAGGGCCTCTGTCGATGCGTAAACAATGCTCGCATCAGCCACCACGCCTGTGCTCGAAAAGGCGAGATCAGGATCATCAAGATCGAAGGTCATGATCGAGATTATGCTCCCGCCTCCGTCAAAGCTCGGGTGATAAAAATCCTGTGGAGCAATGAGCTGCCTTTCCCGGCCTCCGGCAGCCCCGTCAGTTATATCCGAATAAAACGGCATAAGCTCCTCGATGGCCATATCCTCTATTTCTTCCTCAAGGGAGTACGGGCCCGGCAGGTCCGGCAGGAACTGCTGCACAACATGCAGACGGTTTGCCACCCTTCTGGAAGATGCAAGATACCCATCCGCTTCAACGGCCCTGATCTCCTCAGGCGCTGAGGGATCGGTAACATCATAAAATGCCATCCCTGTTTTTGCCTGAACCGGTATCCAGTATGCTATGCCCGTAGAAACAGACTCGGCTGTGCCTGAATCAAGCCAGGATATCCCTTCATAATTTAACGGGCCGTACAGCAGTGCCAGAAGTTTTTTCCCGGCTCCGTTATTGTACAGATACATTGAGTCTATTGAGCCGTTTACCTTGATATCACTGTTAATTATTTCCATGGGGTCTGTCGCGGATACTATGGTCACTTTATCATTCCCGGCAATGTACAGATAGCTTCCATCAGTTTTCACGACATCGGACTCATCAACACCTGCCTCCTGGAGGTTTGTGCCGGTATAATTATCCGTGTCATTCGCGGACGGGCTGTCATATTGAGATTCTGCCGCGCCGGCTGCTCCGTCAAGGACATCCCCTCCGACAGCACTGGAAGTCCTTGCCGTCAGGGAATAGGAATAGTCGGATAAAACACTCTTTGAGTACTGATCCTTCAGGTAGGCAATAAGTTCTTCATTGCTGGTAAAAACAGTCAAGGTGCCTGATATCTCTTCTTCTCCATCCTCATCGGTATCCTTGTAGGTTATCTCGGCGCTTCCGCAGCTGAGCTGGCACAACATTATAACAATCAAAAGAATGGGGTATAATATCCTGAGGAAATTCCTGATGTCTTCCTTTGACATAAAACTCCTTTTTATGATTTGTATACAGAAACAAGATCA
>JBFYXR010000238.1:0-12802 GCA_041310455.1 Desulfobacteraceae bacterium
CCTAATATTGCCCCTGTGAGAACCCCCGGTAGCGCCGCCGGCAGGACTACACGGTATATGGTCTGCCACTTGGTGGCTCCTAACCCAAGGGACGCCTCCCTGTATGTATTGGGGACAGCCCGGAGTGCCTCTTCAGCAGTGCCTATAATAACAGGCAGTGTCATTGCCGCCAGGGTCAGACACCCGGAGATTATGCTGACCCCGAAACCCATCCACACAACAAACAGTGACAGCCCGAACAGACCGAAGACCACGGAAGGAACACCTGCCAGGTTATTTATTCCCAGCCTGAGGAAACGCACGACCTTCCCCGGCGTTGCATATTCATTCAGATATATGGCCGAAGCCACACCTATGGGCAGGGCTATTAAAATGGACCCCAGACTTATTATAAGCGTACCGATTATACAGGGAAGGATACCGCCCTTTGTCATTGAATCTATGGGCATCTGTGTCAGAAAAGTCCAGTTTATGGCCCTCCAGCCCTTTGTTATGAGAAAGAATACAACAACAGCAAGCGCGGCCCCGTTAATGAGTGCAGACATCCGGAAGATATTGAACATGAACCCCTCCAATATCCTTCGGCCCGGTTTTATCCTGTTGCTTGTATCTGTCATGTGTATCATTCTTTTTTCGTGTATTTCGAGTGTTTCGTGGTTAACATCAGTCTTTTCCTTGCGCCTTGAGCCCTGCGCCCTGAACCTGTTTTTATAACGTCGCTGCCCCTACCTGCCTGAACCTGTGTGATACATAATCAGCCACAAGGTTAAAAGCCATGGTAAACAGAAACAGGACAATCCCTGTGGCAAACAACGCATAATAGTGCTCACCCCTGAAGGGCGCCTCCGCCATCTCAGCCGCTATGCTTGCCGGCATAGGCCTTACAGGATCAAAAATGGATCCCGGAATCATTGCCGCCCCTCCGGCAACCATCAGCACAACCATCGTCTCCCCTATTGCCCTTGACATCCCCAGTATTACTGCCGTTGATATGCCTGATATGGATGCAGGTATAATGACACGCCACATGGTCTCCCACCTGGTCGCGCCAAGCGCCAGGGATGCCTCCTTGAGTTCCCTTGGCACGCTGAAGATGGCATCCTCCGAGATGCTGCATATGGTAGGGACCGACATGAAAGCAAGCATGAGAGATGCGTTAAATAAATTCAGCCCCACAGAAATACCCAGATAGTTCTGGAGAAAAGGCGCCACGACCACCATCCCGAAAAATCCGATAACCACAGACGGCAGTGCCGCCAGGAGCTCGATAACAGGCTTCACCCATTCCCTCAGTTTCTGCGAAGCCACCTCTGCCAGATACAGGGCCGTAAAAACGCCAAGAGGGATTGATATAAGAGAGGATATCAACGTTACAGCTATAGATGCTATAATCAAAGGGAATATCCCGAAATCAGGAGGTTCAGATGTTGGATAACAGTAATGCCCGAAGATAAATTCCTTTACAGATACCTTATTGAAGATCGGGAGCCCTTCCATGAACAGGAATAGAACAATAAGGGCAAGGACGCTAATGGATGCAAAGGCAACGATAACGAAAAATGCCTTTATCCACTGCTCTTTTATTCTTCGCGATTTGCCTTTGTGTTGGTCCTTTGTCATAGTGATCCAATTTGTTCTGGTGTAATATTTTATCTCCCATCCCAAGAGTCTGGAGCATCAAGAAAAAGCCTTTCTTTGGAATTACTGTTTTTTGATGATTGACCTCCTAAATATTTCCCTCCCCTCTTAGGGGATGATTAAGGTGGGGTCTCATGCAATTCTGGATTGTTGGCCAAGACCCCCTCCTAACCTCCCCCTAAAAGGAGGAGGACAAACATTTACAGGTTGATGCTTTCAATAAAGCGGCACAAAACCCTCTTCCTTTATGTACTTCTGTCCCTTCTGGGGATGCAGCACAAAGTTAATAAAATTCAGGGTGTCGCCCTTCGGCCATCCGCTTGTGAACATGTAAAGCGCCCTGTGCACAGGGTATGAACCGTTCAGGGCGGTCTCTTCCGATGCCTTTACCCTGTCCACCATCAGGGCCTTGACGCTGCTGTCCACATAACCGATTCCGATATACCCTATAGCATTCTGATTGCTTGAAACAGCCTGGACTATCGCGCCGTTCGATGCCTGAAGCAGCGCTGAAGGAGCGACCCTTTCTTTATTCATTACCTTATCCTCCCATACCTCATATGTGCCTGAGGAGGTGTCGCGGGAGATGACCACTATCTTCTTGTCAGGGCCTCCCACTTCCTTCCAGTTTTTTATGTCGCCCTTGTAGATGCCCTTCAACTGCTGTACAGTAAGATTAACAACGGTATTCGAAGGATGAACTACCGGCACAATGCAATCATAGGCTATGGCAAATGGAACCGGATACCGGCCCTTATCAACTGCCTGCTTGATCTCGGTGTCCTTAATAAACCTGGAGCTGTCCGCGATATTGGTTGTCCCGTCTATCAATGCCTTGATCCCTTCACCTGATCCACCCCCGGATATGGATATCTTCACATCAGGATTCTGGCTCATATATGCCTCCGCCACCTTCTGTGCAATGGGAAGGACCGTCGTGGAACCCGTGATTACAATATTTCCCGCTAACGCAAGATTTGCTCCAAAAAACAGGGCTGCCACAATCGAAATAATTATTAGACTCTTCATTTTCATGGTGTTTTCTCCTTTTTCTTTATGGTTATAGTTTTACAAAAGAATGTTAGATTTATGTTAGGGTAATATTAATCTCCGGTTAAGATTGCATTTTCAAACCTCCTGGATTTTCTACTGCTGATTTTGATTAATCCAATTCTGGTAAACCTCCCCGGAACACAGGGCTGTTCTTGAGCCCCTCGCAACTTCCTATGGTGCGATTTAACCTCATTTACAGGATAATTTATTACTCAAATGTTAAGGTTAGATTAGCTGATTATTAGTATTAAATGAGAGTTGTTTTTCGCGGAATAAAGATATTTGATCGTATGATAAGACCTTAATCATATCCATGATTTCTGCTTGAACGGAAAATCCGGCATCAATAATATTTTTTCATAATACATCAGTGTCTTTGCCGTTGCCGTCATTCTCCCCAGCCGATCCTTTCATGTGTGAACATATCCGAATCCTGGACCTCTTTTCCAGGCAATGATTCGATAAGACACTCGGGGAACAAAATTTCCAGCCATTTTAGAAGAGGTCGGCTTCTCTCCTGGTCTGAAGTGATCACTATTATTTTTTCCATGGCAGCCTCCATTTAATACTTTTTCTTATAAGTGCTGAGTCTTAACAGCTCATCAATCCTCGACTGTTAACAATCTCATTGTAATCCAGGTTATTGGAATCAAGCCCGTATATGATTTTATCGCTTGATACATTTTCCGTAAGCATGCCTGTCAGCAACTTTCGTGTTTCCTCAGGAATATCTTTGGTAAGAATTGTAAAATTCTTTTTTTCAGCTTCAGCATCGTATTCGAACAGCACCCTTATCGAGGACCTGTACGGCTGAAGCACCGAGCGATAGTTTAAGATATCAAAAACCGACAGCAGCTTGTGAACCCTTCTTTGTTTAGCCATTTTTATCTCCTTTTTTATCTTTTTCTATTTTCGCATTCATTTTAGGGGCTCTTTGTTAGGAAAATATTTGCTGAAGGTTATTATTTGATATAATCATCCTTTCCCTTCCTATTTCATTCCGCATGCCGGTTTTCAACCTGAGTGGGATTATCGATTATCGTTCCGGCAAGATGCCCTTCTAATGCTAATAAAACAGATCCTTAATAAATTTCAAACATCGCATCACTAAAATATAGGCAAATAATAAGGAAGGATCTGCAATTATGAAATTACTAACCAGCGCATTGCATTATGACAATGTCTTTCTGTTGAGCATCTTTCAGCTCGACGACAAAAGGATTATTTCAAAAATATTGCCTCTGGCGTCACATAGCGCTAACGGATATTATTATCCCCTGATGGCTGTTTTTCTTTATCTCCTGTCGCCTGATAAGGGGGCGGCCTTTTTTATGGCTGCTTTAGTATCTTTCGCCTTTGAACTTCCCATATGCACAATCATGAAATACGGCATTAAAAGAAGCCGGCCCTTTGAAACCCTTGACACCGTTCATAAACGCAGGTCTCCGGGTGACAGGTTCAGCCTGCCCTCAGGTCATACAGCTGCCGCCTTCCTGATGGCGGTTCTCCTGTCCTGTTTCTTCCCCATGTTGCTGCTGCCGTCAGTGATATGGGCCTCACTTGTAGGCATGTCGAGGATATATCTCGGTGTGCATTATCCGACCGACGTACTGGCAGGTATGGCAGTTGGAATTCTAAGCGGACTGTCAGGAATAATCCTGGCAGGTCATTTCTTCTAGGATCAAATATGAATATTTTATTCGGAGTGCAGGCCACCGGAAACGGTCATATCAGCAGATCAAGGGAGGTAGTCCGTAATCTTAAACGAATAGGGCACAAGGTGACTGTAATCTTAAGCGGCCGCGATCCGTCTCAGCTCTGGGGGATGGAGGACTTCATGCCGTTTATTACCTGCAGGGGCATTACCTTTTCAACCTGCCGCGGCAGGGTCCAGTATGCCAGGACGGCGATGAATCTGCACCTCCTGGAATATCTTAAAGACACCAGATCATTTGATGCATCAGGATATGATCTGGTTATTACGGACTTTGAACCAGTCTCAGCAAGGATTGCCAAACTTAGAGGCATCCCATCCATCGGCATAGGCCATCAATACGCCTTTCCATATGATATTCCAACGGCAGATGCAACACCTCTATCCCTTTTTGTTATGAAGCATTTCGCATCTGCTGAATATAATATCGGACTTCACTGGCACCATTTCAATCAACCGATACTCCCTCCCATTGTTCCGGGCATGAATCATAAGAACATGCAGATAGAAGAGAAAAAGATATTAGTGTATCTCCCATTTGAACAACTTGAAGATATTGAATCCCTGCTTCTTCCCTTTGGCAAGCATGATTTTTACATATACCACAAAGATGTTACATCACATAAAATCGGAAATCTTTATCTGCGCCCTTACTCCAGAGAGGGCTTTCTCAGGGACCTTATGGAATGCAACGGAGTAATTACGAATGCCGGTTTCGAACTGGCAAGCGAAGCGCTTCACCTTGGTAAAAGGCTGCTTGTAAAGCCGCTGGCAGGGCAGATGGAACAGTCATCCAATGCGCTGGCGATTGATCTTCTTAAACTTGGAATGGCAATGCGTAAGCTCGACGGCAATATCGTCTCACAATTTCTGAAAAGTGACCCCCAGGCCCCCATGGGCTACCCTGATGTGGCATCTATGATAGCGGAATGGATCGGCAAAGGCAATTGGGGAGACATGGATGATCTTGTCAAAAACGCCTGGGCTATGACAAAAGGGCCTGTTATCAGATGGCATGCTAGATCGAAGGACCCTGTCCGACATCCTGTTTACCACGCAGTTCCTGATAATAATCCCAGTTCTTAAGATATCCTGGGCCAAGCGCCCTGCTTGCCATGTATTCCCTGGCGTTATCTCTCAAATTCCTCTGGAGTCCCCTGTCATCGTATATTTTCATGACCTTTGAAACAAATCCATCTATATCATCCGCCGGGACAATATATCCTGTCCTGCAGTCTATCATGTTCTCTCTTGGGCCGCCCTGATCGGTAACTATGACAGGAAGGCCGGATGCCTGGGCCTCAATGACCACATTTCCGAATGTGTCTGTGGTGGAAGGGAAAATAAAGACATCGCTGGAGGCATACGCCTGGCTCAGATCATTGCCTTTTAAATATCCGGTAAAAGTAACTTGCTGATCATCGTTCAGTTCCGCTTTGAATTCATGCATATAGGGGCCTTCCCCCACAACAATCAAGTGAATGTCTTTTTTTACAGCGTTCAACCGCTTCATGATTTCCGGCAGGATATGAAGGTTCTTTTCCTTTGAAATCCTTCCCACATAGAGCAGTTTGAACACGTTGTCGTCGAGATTGTATTTATGCCTGTAGAAACCGTTTCTCCTGGCAGGGTGAAACCTTTCAATATCAAATCCCCTGTAGAAGTATCTGATTTTTTCCCTGGGTATCCCCCACGTCAACAGCTCATCGACTGTCGTCCTGGAAGGCACCAGTATCAGGTCCGCCTGGTTATAGTACCAGACCAGATATTTCCATATCAGCTCTCCCATAAGAGAATCGCCGGTGAGATGATCTACATATTGCGGGAAGGCGGTATGAAATGTGGCTATCAAAGGCAATTTCAGTATTCTTGAGATGCCGAGCGCGGCAAGGCCCATAGGACCCGGTGTTGCACTGTGTATATGCGTAATATTTTCCCTGTAGCAGTAATCCATTATTCGCAATGGAGGCGGATAGTTAAGCTTAAGACCGGCATAGAGTGGAGTGTCATAGGCTCCGATTGGAGAAAAGTTAACCACACCAGGTTCTTCAGGTTCATTTCCGCAGGTGATCATCGTCATCTGCTTTCCAGCCTTTCGAACTGCCTCTACCTGCATCTGAAGTGTCCTAGCCACGCCGTTTACCTCATGGAATGTATCGGTAAAATAGGCCACCTTGATTCCCTCTGATGCGTCTGAGTGCATTTTATCATTGAGACGTTCATTGATATCCCTGCAGAATTTTCTGTCCTTTGTAAATAGGCCATAGGAAACAAAATAAGGAGCAAGCATAGTATAAAGGAAGCCTGCCGAACCGATCGTGTTAAAGATATCAAAAAAATTTGCACCGGACAGGTTTTCAAAGGTGGAGTCGGCAAATCGTTTCAGGACCTGTTCAGAAATCCGGTTCACGAATCTGAACCATATCTCCTCCATTTCATCGGTACTGATTGACTCCTTTTTTATTAACTTTTTCATTTCAGGATCTTCATAGATAATATCCCTCGCCTCTTTCAGAAGGATGTCCTGCAGGTAATTTGAGCCTGATTTATAAAACTGCCCCGGCCTCTGGTAGCCTATGTAGCCCCTGAGCCTCTTAAGAAAGGTCTCACGGGCGCCTGCATCAGGGGCAAGTATGCACTCCGCAAACCTGAGAAGGGATTCGTCGTTTGTATATTTATCAAACTTGAACTTGCTCTTATAGAACTGATAGGCAATGCTGTACAGATTGTGCGACATGGTTTTAGGGGCAGAGGCCTTTCCGCCCACCTGTGCCTTGCTTTCCGTTACTCCCTTTAAAAATTCCCTGTATGTTAAGGTATTTTCCACTACAGTATAGGTCCTGGCAATGTTAAGGGAGGAGTGGTCATCAGACCCGCCGATGATATTCTTTTTCCATGGCTCGGCCCCCACCGGCAATATCTTATATCTTTCAGAAAGCGCCGATATTTTTTCCTTCGTGAGGTTAGCCAATGTATCCTTCAGTATACGGTTCTGGTAATCATCACGGGTTCCGTTTATCTCAAATGTATTGAATAGGATCAGGAGCCTTTCAAAGTTCTCATGGGTAAGACGGTCATTTACTGAAAACATGGGATGCGCAACCGCGTGAACAACATCTTCGGACCTGAGGAAGGCAATAAGGTCATAGATGTTTTCACGAAGCCTTGAGATATCCTCATGTTGCTTTTCCGTTATGTCATAGGCAAGCACATGGATCTTGCAGCGGTCTTCCGGGAAATAGGCGGTGATCTCCTCACTAATGAAAGCGTTTTCGAGATGAGCAATTTCAAGACTGCCGGCTATAGTGTTATGATCCGTGATGGTGACAAAATCCATGCCGCGTTCCTTTGCAAGCGAATATAGTCTTTTAGGATCGGTGTAGCTTTCAGCGCAGCCTATCTTCTGCAGAACCCATTCGGAAGGTCTGGTGGAATATTTTGAGTGCACATGGAGATCAGCCTTAAAATTATTCTTTGTCATGTTGTTTTTCCTTAATTGCCGGTTTGATTCCGGGGATTCAAATCGTAATGATGTTTAATCCCTGTTTATCTTTTTGTTGATTATTTTAAGGCAGGATTGTTTTGATTTTATTAGAGCAATAAGAGATATTGGTTAAATCTGATGTCAAAAGAGAGAAGATGCTCAGGGTAAGATCAATTCCATAGGATATGCAAGGCCGAATCCTGGTCATCTGCCATACTACCAGGGATAATTTTAATTTAGTCGTCAATATAAAGGCACAAATCCTGCTTCCTTAACCTGCTTCTGTCCTTTGTCAGGGTCCAGTGCAAAATTTAAGAAATTCAATATTTCCCCTGTGGGCCGGCCATTCGTAAACAGATAGAGCGCCCTGTGCAGCGGAAATGAGCCGTCAATGGCAGTCTCAGCGGATGCCTTTACACCGTTTACATCCAATCCTTTAACGCTTTTGTCCAGATATCCTATTGCAACATACCCGATCGCGGCCGTATTACCGGAAACCGCCTGAACAACCTCATCGTTTGAATCCTTCGAAAGCGCGAAGCGGGTGATTCTCTCTTCGTTCATAACCCTGTCCTCCCAGACATCAAATGTCCCGGAAGATGCCTTGCGTGAGATGACGACGATCCTTTTATCCGGTCCTCCGACCTGCTTCCAGTTAACAATTTTGCCCTTATATATTCCCTTCAGTTGTTGAATAGTGAGATTTACAACCGGATTTAACGGGTGGACGATCGGGACCACGCAGTCATGGGCTATGGCAAAGGGCACAAGATATGTCTTTTTATCAACGGCCTTTTCTGCCTCAATATCCTTAAGAAACCTCGAGCTTGCAGCGATATCGGTTGTCCCGTCCAGAAGCTCCTTTATGCCATCGCCTGACCCGCCGCCCGATACGGATATCTCAGTATCAGGAGATTCCTCTGAATATGCCTGCGCCATCCGCTGGGCAATAGGAAGAATGGTTGTAGATCCCTTGATAGTAATGCTGCCGGCAGCAGCCGCGCCGGAGAAGAAACAGCAACATGCAAGGACAATAGCAACATGCCTTTTAATATTCATCTTTTCCTCCAATTATCCTTTCCATTTCCCATTATTCAATGTTTAATTTCATTGTAACATTTTACGATTAGAAAATAAACAGGCGCTGTTATTCCTGCCCGTTAGCCTGACGCTCCCGATAAGCATTGTAATCAGGCACAAGGCGGTCATAATCTCCGTCCATCAAAGGGGATGAAATCATAAAATCCGCTGAGGCTCGATTGCATGCGATTGGTATGTTCCATACAACCGCCATGCGTAAAAGGGCCTTGACATCAGGATCATGAGGGTGAGGTTCGAGCGGGTCCCAGAAGAATATGAGAAAATCAATTTCATTGTCGGCTATCTTGGCGCCTATCTGCTGATCCCCGCCCAGCGGACCGCTGTTCAGTTTGGTTACTTCAAATCCAAGCTCTTGCTCCAGTATCTTGCCGGTTGTACCGGTAGCATATATCTTGTGGTGGGCCAGCAGCACCCGGTTATATTTTGCCCATTCAACCAGATCCCGTTTTTTATTGTCATGCGCTACCAGCGCAATCTTCTTATCATTCTCCATTGCGACCTTTTTATATGTCATTCGATTAAGTCTCCTTTTTAATGCGTTATTTAATAAACCGTTCACAGGTTATTATTGCCCATACGATAAGAGCGATACATATGCTCAGGAAGACTGCTGCCGAGCCCATATCCTTTGCCCTTCCTGATAGTTTGTGACGCTCCTCACCTATTCTGTCAACAATAGCCTCTATTGCTGAGTTTAAAAGCTCTACAAGCGGAATAATAAAATAAATCCCGACCAGCAGGGCTTTTTGAGTTCCTGAATCCCCCAGCCATACACCTAGGGGGACCATCAGTACCCCCATGATAATCTCCTGGCGAAATGCCTCTTCATTAAGCCACGCTGCTTTAATACCCGCGATAGTATAGCGGAATGCGTTTACTAGACGCCTTATTCCTTTGTTTTTATTATTTCCCAACATGCCCCTCTAATATTTTGCCTCAGAAAATATTAAATATTCATGTTAGAAATCTGTTAGAAAACTATTATTGTGTTTTTAGATTTAGACAACAATCAAACATAGTTTTATGAACAGGACAAAAAATTCCGTTTCCCATCATTCAGTGGTAAAAGACATGAAATTGTTAGGATCTTATTTCTGTAGAATTATGTTTTGATAATGGTCTAATAAGGGGAATGCGTCCTATCACTAAGATATTCATGACATGGGGGGTAGTGTAATGATGCTTCTGCATATTTTACCTCTGCCGTTTCGATAACCTCCTGTCTAAAATATCGGCTGATGTCCTCGGCTGTTCGCATATCTACTTTACGTCCCAGTATATAAGATAATTCATTCTCCATTCTTGCAAGTCGAATCAACCCTGGAATATGGTCGCTGAAAAATTCAACAAGTATATCAATATCACTGTCTGGCCTGAAATTTTCACCCAGATAAGATCCGAAGACTGAAAGTTTGCGGATATGGTTTCGCTTGCAGAATTCCGCAATTTTGTCTTTTGACAGATCAATATCAATTTTTTCCATAATGCACCTTTTAAACTTATTTTTTTGGTAATTATATCTTTATAAAATATTTTAAGTCAATTTAATATGTGCTCAGGATGATTAGGAAATTTTATGAAAGCATATCATTTTGGAAGATGTATGGTAAAGGCGCTCCCTTTGCCGGGCGTGCTTGTTACCGAGACATGGCCGCCATGGGCCTGGATGATATGCTTTACTATCGAAAGGCCGAGCCCTGTTCCGCCCAACCTTCGGCTTCTTGCCTTGTCCACCCTGTAGAACCTCTCGAAGATGCGCGGAAGGTGCTCCTGTTCGATTCCTCTTCCATTGTCGGCGACGCGAATAAGGATCTCGTTACCATCCTGTATTGCATCAATGTTCACCGGTTTCTTTTCATCGCTGTATTTGATTGCATTATCAAGGAGGTTCACGAGCGCCTGTTCAAGAAGAGGGGGATTAATCCTTCCCGTCAACGAAGCATCACATGCCAGATTTATCTCTGTTCCCCTTGAATCAGCCAGCGGTTTGCACGCCTGCACAGCCGATTCAAGCACATCCTTTATTTCTGATTCATCAAGTTGAATCCCCTCCGTCTCCGCGTCTTTCTCGATCCTGGAAAGCTTGAGAAGATCATCGATTATAGCCTCGAGGCGATTGACATGCTTGGCAATAATTTCCAGAAATCTCTTTATATCCTGCTCATCCTTTTCGCTTTCATCCCTGAGGATCTCAACAAATCCTTTAATGGCGGTAATGGGGGTTTTTATCTCGTGGGACACATTCGCAACAAAGTCCTTTCGGATGTTTTCCAGCCTGCGAAGCTTTGTTATGTCACTGAGCACAAAGAGGGCTCCGGTCTTGTTGCCTTCAATGTTCCTAATCAATGTCCCGTGACCGAATAGATACCTTCCCTCACCCGAAGACAGCTCTATCTCCTTTTCAACAGGCTTGGCGCCGGACAGTGTTTCTGATATAAACTGCTGCAGATGGGTATTTCTGACTGTCTCCTGCATGCTGTGCCCCTGCACAGTCGAAGGATCACAGCCGAACATCTTGGATGCGGCATTATTCATTATTATGATCCGCTCATCCGCGTCAACGGCAATGACGCCCTCCACCATGCTGGAAAGAATCGCCTCTATCTCTGTCCTCTGCTGGGTAATAGTGTTGATCCTCGTGTGGAGCTGCTGAGCCATATTCCTCATGGATTCATTCAGGCTCCCGATTTCCTCAATGTTTGAGACCGGCACACGATAATTAAAGTCTCCACGGATATAGTATTCCGCCTCCTCCTTCAGTTTTTCTATAGGGCGGCTTATCCTTCTCGATACAAAAAGGCTCACCATCGCTCCAAGCACAATAATAATTAAGGCCCCGAGAACTATCTTTCCCTGTATCACTCTTATTTTTGTATCAATGCTATCGAGCGGAAGTGAGGTCCTTACTATTGCCAGGAGGACCCCTTCTTTTTTTACCGGAACACCCACATACATGAATTCCTTTTCCAATGTTCGGCTTGTTCTTATTGATATGCCGGACTCCCCGGTTGAAGCCTCTATGAATTCTTTCCTGTCGGCGTGATTGTCCATGGTCCTGGGATCGCTGTCGGAATCGCCGATAACCTCTCCTGAAGACAGTATAACGGTCACTCTGGTTGATGCCTTTTTGCCTGCATCTTTAGATAAAAGATCAACCCTGTCACGGTCAATGGGATCAAGGAACGGGACTATCTGGTTCTCGAATAGAATAGCCCTTGCCTTAAGATCTGCCTCGGTTTTCTCAATGAAGAATTGTCTGGTTTCTATTGAGGCAAACCATGTCACGGCGATAATCGATATCATAATGATAAGAAGATATGATGGGTAAAGATGCCAGATGAGGCGCTTTTTTTTCGACATTGTTACTCCTTTAACCTGTACCCGACACCCCTTACGGTCTCAATGTGTTTGCCTGCCTTGCCGAGCTTTTTTCTCAGTCCAACGATCTGAACATCAACGGAACGGTCGGTCACGTAGTAATCATCACCCCTCACGGCATCGACGATCTGGTTGCGGGTAAAGACCCAGCCGGGCCTCTTCACCAGAAAATTCAGGATGCCGAACTCGGTAAAGGTCAGCTGTACTGGCTTGTCATTGACAAGCACCTCATGCCTGCCGGAATGGATAGTAATTTCATGAATCTTCAGGGTGTCTTTTTCTTCAGTAAGGTCCTTTTGCTCTCTTCTCAGCACGGCCCTGACCCTTGCAACCAGCACCTTTGCGCTGAAGGGCTTTGTTATATAATCCTCTGCACCCAGTTCAAGACCTGTTACAATATCCGACTCCTCTCCCTTTGCGGTCAGCATCACAAC
>JBFYXR010000239.1:0-3916 GCA_041310455.1 Desulfobacteraceae bacterium
ATTACGCTACATTTGAGGGAGAGGACGTTTATAACCAGAAGGACGCGGAGGGGTTCATAAGGCTGAATGCCCTGAGGATGAAGATAGCCGGTCTTCTCGCTAGGAAAAGAGGGTAGAATATTATGACCAAGAAAGTATGGGGAGGCCGGTTCAAAGAGAATATCAACGAAACGGTTGACGCATTCAATTCCTCTATAGGTTTTGACGGCCGGCTTTACACCCAGGATATTGAAGGCTCCATGGCCCATTGCCGCATGCTGGCAAAACAGGGGATCATAAGTGACAGCGACGCTTCCCGCATTGTCGATGCCCTTGCCGAGATAAAAAGGGAGATTGACAGGGGGGAATTCCAGATCACCGATGATCATGAGGATATCCATACCCTGGTTGAGAAGGCCCTTACCGACAAGGTCGGCATGATCGGCGAAAAGGTCCATACGGCCAGGAGCAGGAATGACCAGGTTGCGCTTGATGTAAGGATGTATGTCAGGGATGCGGTTAAAAGGGCCTCAGAAAAGATAGGGTCGCTTCAGAAGGTTCTTGTAGGCATCGCGGAAAACAACATAGAGCTTATAATGCCGGGCTATACGCACCTCCAGCCTGCCCAGCCCGTGCTCCTTGCGCATCATCTCCTTGCATACTACGAGATGCTCAGGAGGGACAGGCAGCGTTTTGAGGACAGTGTTAAGAGGGTAAACGTTCTTCCGCTTGGAAGCGCGGCCCTTGCAGGCACGACATTCAACCTTGACAGGGAGATGACGGCAAGGGAGCTTGGCTTTGATGCCGTTTCGGCAAACAGCATGGATGCGGTAAGCGATCGTGACTTTGTGATAGAGCATATCTTCGCGTCGTCTGTCCTCATGATGCACCTGAGCCGTCTGTGCGAGGACATGATACTCTGGTCCTCAAGGGAGTTCGGGTATGTTTTCCTTCCCGATGCATTCTGCACCGGAAGCAGCATAATGCCCCAGAAGAAGAACCCCGACGTCCTGGAGCTCATCAGGGGAAAGACGGGCAGGATTTATGGAAACCTGATGGCTCTCCTGACGGTGATGAAGGGGCTTCCTTTGACCTACAACAAGGACATGCAGGAGGACAAGGAGGCGCTGTTTGATACGGTGGATACCGTCGAGAAGTGCCTCGGCGTGATCACCATGCTGTTGAGCAAGGTGTCCTTTAACGGCCCTGCCATGAAAAAGGCAACGCAGGACGGGTATCTCATGGCCACTGACCTTGCCGACTACCTTGTGAACAAGGGCATGACATTCAGGTCCGCCCATGAGATTGTGGGAAAGATCGTCCTTTATGCCATTGATCAGAAGAAGCACCTGGAAGAACTTTCGCTTGAGGAATATAAGGGGTTCAGCATCCAGATAACAAAGGATGTGTTCAAGTGGCTTGATCCTGCCTCCGCCATTAAAAGAAGAAATCTGACGGGCGGGACAGGGAGTGATGCAGTCAGAAACGCCTTGAATAATGCGAAGAAGGAGATAGAATCTTGAATACAGGCAAAAGGATTATAATAATTTTTCTGGTTTTGACTGTTTTATTTTCATTTGTGTCCTGCGGTAAAAAGACCTCCTTGTTTTTAAAGGACAGGGCTGGGTCATCCGGGATAAATTATTCTCAGGAAAATATAAATAACAATAAATAATTTCAAATCTCAAATTTGAAATTTCAAATACTGAATATAGGAAGCAGGTTTTAAGATGCATAATTTTCATTACATAAACAATGAACTCTTTTGTGAAGACGTCCCGGTCGCGGATATTGCCGGGGAAGTGAAGACTCCCTTTTATCTCTATTCCTTTGAAACCCTTAAGAGGCATTTCAGGGCCTTTGACGATTCCTTCAAGGGGATCGATCACCTGACGTGTTTTTCCATGAAGTCCAATTCCAACATGGCCGTTCTGAGGCTCTTTGCCGGTGAAGGCGGAGGAGTGGACATAGTTTCAGGCGGGGAGCTGTACCGCGCCTTAAGGGCAGGCGTTGATCCCGGAAAGATCGTGTATTCAGGGGTGGGTAAGACAATTGAGGAGCTGGAATATGCGGTATCTTCGGATATCCTTATGTTTAACTCCGAATCGGAACAGGAGCTCATTACGCTTAATGATGCTGCGAAGAGGCTGAACAGGAAGGCAAGGGTCTCCATACGGGTAAATCCCGATGTGGATCCGCAGACCCACCCGTATATCTCCACGGGGCTCAAGGAGAACAAGTTCGGAATTGACATCAGGAGATCCCTTGAGCAGTATAAGCTCGCGGCAGGGCTTGGAAACCTTGCGGTGACCGGGGTTTCATGTCACATAGGTTCTCAGCTTACCAAGGTCAGCCCGTTTGTGGACAGCGTTCGCAAGGTTAAGGAACTGATCGCAGGGCTTAAAGAGGCCGGCATCCATATCAGGTATCTTGATATCGGCGGGGGCCTTGGCATTACATACAATGAGGAAAAGCCGCCCCTCCCAACGGAATACGCCGCGGCAATAAGGTCAGAGATAGGGAGCACGGATCTTACGCTGATACTGGAACCGGGACGGGTGCTTGTAGGCAACGCCTGTATCCTGGTGGCAAAGGTTCTTTACACAAAGTCTTCAGGAGACAAGAATTTTATTATTGTTGATGCGGCAATGAATGACCTGATGCGGCCCAGCCTGTATGGCTCCTTCCACGGCATCCGGGCTGTAAGGAAAACGGACCGGAAGATGATCAGGGCCGATATAGTGGGGCCGATATGCGAGTCCGGCGATTTCCTGGCAAAGGACAGGGAGGTGGAACCCTTTTCTCAGGGCGATCTCCTTGCCGTGATGAGCGCCGGGGCCTACGGATTCAGCATGTCATCCACCTACAATTCCAGGCCCAGGGTGGCTGAGGTCATGGCAAAGGGCGACAGTTACAGCATCATCCGCAAAAGGGACACCTATGAGGATCTGGTAAAGGGAGAAGAGATCCCGGATTTTATTGATCAATAAGTAATTGGAGTAATGGCATAATCAATTGACTGTTATTTCCTCCCCTTTTAGGGGAGGATTAAGGTGGGGTCTATTTACATCAATTTTATTCACTTTTCAGACCCCCTCCCTACCTCCCCCTAAAAGGAGGAGGTGATCTTATCGGTGTGATTTTAGGGCTGAGATATGACTGGTATGGAAGAATTAGATTTTTGGAAAATGAACGGAAGCGGCAACGACTTCATCATTATTGACAACAGGGATGGCAGGGTCTCTGAAAAGGATATGAGCGCGCTTGTAAGGGGCGCATGCAGGCGAAGGGAATCTGTCGGAGCCGATGGAATGATCTTTATTGTCGGTTCAAAAAAATACGACTTCGCATGGAGGTTTTTCAATGCGGACGGAGGCGAGGCCGAGATGTGCGGCAACGGGAGCCGCTGTGCCGCCAGGTTCGCTTCGCTCAATGGGATAGCCGGAAACAGCATGACCTTTGAGACTCTTGCAGGCCCCATATCGGCGGAAATAAAGGGACGCATTGTCAAGGTCCTTATGCCTGTGCCTTCGGGCCTGAGAAGAGACATAGAGCTTCCCATGAAATCAGGGAAAATCAGAGTTGATTTTATCAATACAGGGGTCCCACATGCGGTAGTGCATGTGAAGAACCTTGATGCCCATCCTGTGTTTGAGGAGGGGAGGGAGATCCGGCATCACTCAATGTTTTCCCCTGCAGGGACCAACGCTAACTTCATTTGCGTAAGGGACCGGAATTACATTGAGGTCAGGACATATGAACGGGGGGTCGAGGACGAGACCCTTGCGTGCGGGACAGGCTCCATTGCATCCGCGCTAACCGCCAATGCCAGGGGCATGGCATCCTCCCCTGTAACCATAAAGACAAGGGGCGGCGAAGAGCTGAAGATTTATTTTGAGAAAGACGGAGAATCATTTACAAAGGTCTGGCTCGAGGG
>JBFYXR010000242.1:0-3046 GCA_041310455.1 Desulfobacteraceae bacterium
ATCGGTATAGACCTTCATGTGCCAGACCTTCCATTTTCCGTTTTCCATAACAAAGTCGACGCCGTATTTTTCCCACATCCATTGGGAGTTGTTTTTACCGTCTTCGCTGTATGAGCCGACAATACCGGGTGTGTACCATATACCCTTGGCAGTCTTGCGGTCTTCTGCTATTTCTATGACAGGGGTGGTGATAGTATGCCAGACAAAGCCTCCCTTGGGGTCAGGCATGTTGCCTTTACTATCTTTTGCCCCGTATTTTGACATAATTTTTTTCATGCCTTTCCAATAGCCTGATGTTTGTGCCCAGATGGCCGTGTCAGCAAATTCCCCATCCGGAGAAACCCAGATTTCCTGGCACTCGATATCGTTCCTCAATGCAGCATGATACCATGAATGAAGGCTCATCAGATTGTTGATTTCGGCATAGTCGGCCCCCTTAAGCGCCGCTTTTTTCTCCTCAGCAGTCTGGCATGCAACCGTGCCGAACAGCAGGAGAGCCAGGATACAGGCCAGATAAATTCCACGATAATTGAATCCAAATTGATTCATCTTGTCATCCTCCTTGTTAATTGTTTATTGAGATTTTTAACAACTGTTTCTTTGAGCCGTATCAGAGAAGATAGACTCTGCCGCCTGCAAAACTGTATTATCAGCTGTCGGCACTCAGCATTCAGCTTTCAGCAAAACCTTCAATATTTTTTTATAAGCTGACAGCTGAACGCTTGAAGGCTTACCCAATCGATTTTGCATATGCCACTGCCGATTCACCTGCCATCCTGCCTGAGTTAAGCGCCCAGCCCATGGTATTGCCCGGGAGTATGAAGGGATAGCTGTCGCCGTAGAGCGTATTGGCATCGGTTCCGGCCCCATAAAGCCCGGGGATCGGATTCCATTCCCTGTCAACCACCTCCAGCCTGTAATTCACCTTGATCCCGCCGAGGCTGCCGTAGGCCCCGGGAAGGAACTTCATGGCATAGTACTTCGGCGTCGTCAGAGGCTTCAGGGATTTATGGCGCTTGTGAAAGACAGGGTCGGAACCTTTCTCACAGAATGAGTTGTATTCCTCTATCCCTGCTTTCAGGCCCGCTGCATTGATGCCTGTCTGGGCAGCAAGGTCTTCAAGACTGTCTGCAACATACACATACTTATAGCCTGCATCCCTGGACTTCTTTATCAGCTCGTCAAATTTTTCAAGCCTCAGATAGGGAAAGACATAATGTACCTCTTCGTATCTCTCTTCCATGACCTTTCTGACGCTTTCATCAAAGATGTTGAATGCACATCTGCCCTTCTGAGCCGCGATTGCGTTTCCTGTGAATGTTGAATTGGGGATCAGCGATTCATCCATGAAACGTTCACCGTTTATATTGCTCAGGTAGTTCGGCTGACGGAAGGCCTCCATGAGCTCCGGATCAACGGGATTGATGTTCTCTGTTGCACCTCCGGACGGCGGAAGGAATATCATCTCCATCTTTATCTCGGTCTGGAATGCGCCCACTTCCCATGCCATCTTGAGGCCGTCTCCGGCAAGGCCGGGTATCCGGAAGGACTGCATGTCCACACCCCATTCAAAACCCGTAAATTTCTTAATCAACTGAGGGTTGTCGCCTAATCCGCCGGTGGCTACTATGGCCGCCTTGCACGCAATCTCCACCTTTTCGCCGTTCCTGTCCTCGCCTATGACCCCTGTGATCTTTCCGCCCTGCTTGATGATCTTTTTGGCAGGCGTCTGCAGAAGGATCTCAACTCCCTTTTCCTTGGCCCTTTCGGTCAATATGCGGTACATATTCCTGGCGCAGCCCTCACCGCCCGGCGCTACAATGTGCCAGGTGGGCCAGCCCCCCGGGAAATAGGGGAGGGCATCCACGAATTCTACGCCCATTTTCTGAAGCCATTCAATGGTGGTTGTGGACTTTTCAAAGTATGTACTCACAAGCTTGGCATCCACCTGATAATGGGTGTAATGCATCATTTCCTTGAATGCCTGCTCCTTGGTAGGCCCCATCTGTTTTAAACGCTGGATGGGGCTCTCGATACCGAAGGGCCCCATGCCCATGTTCCCTGTGCCTCCGGTTACGGAGGCCTTTTCCAGGGCAATAACCTTTGCGCCTTTTTCTGCAGCGGCGTTGCAGGCCGATAGACCCGATGCCCCTGCCGCGATTACTACTACATCTGCTTCTAATTTCTTCATATTAATACCCTCTCTTTAAAAAATTAAAACTGCATCCTTTCGGGAGGAAAAGATGTTTATCGAAGGAAAAGCATAAGTACACCTTACCTTATTGCCGATCTTTCGCAGAAAGCCGTCCATTGGTCTTTCCTCTTTCTATTTCCAGGTACATAAAATCCTCCTGAAAACTCTTAAATTCATCCTCTGATACAGGTATGATTTTTCCTGACTTCATCGACCTTTTCTGATTAAAATGTTTTTTAATAACATCAAAGGCCGGACTGTCTTCTTTGACAATAAAAATTTGAAATTTTTTCGGTTCCATTTTTAAAACTATCCTTGTCTATCTTTACTCAGGTTTGGCTTCGCCAGGGCCTCTTTCCTTGCCCAGCGAGGTCCCCTCGAATGTTGCCATCTCATCTTTGGTAAGCTTCCCATCCCTGTTCATATCAACAGCCTCGGGAAGTTTGCATTCACTCATCTCCTTTTTGGTGATCTTCTCATCATGATCAGGGT
The DNA here is from genome assembly GCA_041310455.1 of Desulfobacteraceae bacterium. Taxonomy (GTDB): domain Bacteria; phylum Desulfobacterota; class DSM-4660; order Desulfatiglandales; family HGW-15; genus JAFGIC01. Next base: position 2,687 of record JBFYXR010000242.1, read on the forward strand.
CGCAGAAGGGAGGAGTCAGAAACATTCTGTCAGTCAGACCAGCGGCTTTGAACTCTTCCTTTGTCATGAAACCGTCCTTATTTGTATCCACGCCGGCAACAAAGGCATCAGCATTGAATGACTTTGTCTGCGGCATAGCAGCCCCGCCGCCTGTTGCATCGCCCTGGGGAGCACCGCCCTGAGGAGCGCCCTGCGGAGCAGAGCCACCCTGAGAACCGGCAGCCGGGGGATTCTGAGCAAAAACGGGTGAAGTCAACAGACCGCAAAAACAGACTATCGCTAAAATTCGTGAAATGGACATAAATACCTCCTTATATTTTAAAATGTTAATCATAGTTTTGACTTAAATCGGATTTTAGA
>JBFYXR010000243.1:0-2583 GCA_041310455.1 Desulfobacteraceae bacterium
TCGTTTTTAACATCCACAGTCCCGGACTGCCTGGAATCGGGATGCGCAACATAATAATTCAGGGATGGATAGAACCTTTTTATCTCACTTACCCAGTTGGCGATTAAAGAGGCCGGAATAATCAAAAGGCTTGCGCCTGTGGGCGCCTTTTTCCCTGTCTTAACGCTATTCAGGAAACCCAATAATTGTATCGTCTTGCCAAGTCCCATGTCGTCAGCCAGGCATGCCCCGAATTGGAGGGAATGGAGAAAATAAAGCCAGTTGATACCCTTCTGCTGATAGGGCCTCAAGTCCGCCTTGAACCCCGGACCTGTTTTAACAGGGGAGATTTCTTCCGGATGGGTGAGTTTTTGGATCACCGATTCAAGCCATTGGCCGTTGGAGATCCCTACCTCTTCCGTTGTTGTCCCTGAAGGAAGGAGCTTGTTCGGGTTCAATTGAAGCTGCAACGCCTCTCTCAGGTTAAGCCCGTTGCCTGATGCGAACTTTTTAGCCTTTTCATAGGCATCAAGGATCTGCCGGAGTTTTTCGGCATCCACAGCCACCCAACGGTTTTTGATAAAGGCCAGACCTTCTGATTCCTCGATCAATTGTCTTGCCTCTGCCTCGGTAATCTCTACATCCCCAAGGAGGAGTCGCGGGGTAATATCAAGGATGGCCTTCATCCCAAGATATGAAGGCTGTGAATCACCAAGGCGGATATTAAGCCTGGCGCCTGTTGCGCCTGCCTTCCACCAGTTCGGGATGCGGCAGAGGATTCCTGAACTCTCATAGACAGGGATCTCTTTTAAAAAGGCAAAGGCCTCTTTTGCTGTCAGGGCGAGGGGATGGAAAAGTTCCCCGCTTTCCAGGATCTCGGCGACAAATGGGCTCTGCCCCGCGGCCCTGTGAACGGTTACAAGGAGGTCAAGGAGTCTCTGGCTGTCCTTGCCGTATTCCTGGAGTGCATGTCGCAAGGGCAGGTGTCTGGATTTTCCATGCAGGTCAAGGCGGGTGGAATAGGTGGCAAGAAAGGCAAATGGAACCTCACTTTCCTTGTTCTCCACCAGGTGAAAGAAGACCCGGCCCACAAGATGCACATCAGGACTATAGGCCCGGATATATTCCTCAACGGTTCCAGGATAGCGCTCTATAGATCGAGAAAAGGCATCATTCATCCCCTTCCAGACTGAGCCGAGGAACTCGATACTGAGGTATTCGGAACCAGTCATCATGGGGATGCCTTCCAGATGTTTCTGGAGGACATCCTCTTCGGAGGGAATAATGACATTGTGTCGCAGGTCCTCAATGTCAGGAGTCATAGTCAATCTGCGGGCAAATCCTGTTGCAAATTCCCTCCAAAAATTCAGGGAGGGGGAGAGTATGACCTCTTTATCGCAGAACCCCAGAAACAATAGCCATGCGCTTTCACCTTCAATACGCCGGTCATATATTTCTTGCTGAAGCATGCCTGTGCTTTTATCGACAGGTCCTTCCGAACTTTGCCATTCGAGTTCCAGTGAACCGTTAGGCAGGACTATTGCATTTAATTCCTGATCCATTTTATTTGACCTGCCCATAGAGGCAGCCTTTCTTTAAAAGTTGAGTTGCGCAGGGAGCTCGCGGCCATGTTTGGGTTGTTGCGGGGAAATTATACCATCCTGAGCATAAGATCAAGCTGCTTTGGAGATGTTCCAAAGAAGGGCTGCGTAAGGCAACGCAGAATAATAATAACTTATCTCGTGAGGAAGTCCTTGCGTCTCATCAGTTCCTTCACATCCTTTGCTACAGGCACAGGGTATGAGACAGGAGAAGATTCCGCATAATACATAGCTGTTGAAAGGGTCCCCGGGCTGGGGGTGAAGACCTGTACATCAGTGGTCTTCATGCCCAGGGATTTCAGTTTTGCCTTCATGGAGATTATATCCTCCGGGGTCTCACCGGGGTGGCCGATCATCAGGTATGGCGCCAGTTCAACCTTTCTTTTTAAACCTGCATTAATCGAGTTGAACAGCCGCACAAAGGAATCAAGGGTTTCGAAGGGCGGTTTGCCCATGAGGGCAAGGACCGTGTCCTCTGTATGCTCAGGGGCTATGCGCAGGTATCGGCCGGTATGATGGACCATCATCTCCTCAAGGAGTTCAGGGAAATGCAACAGCAGGTCATACCTGATGCCTGAGCCGATGAAGATCTTTTTAACCCCCTTTACCTTTCTGCAGTCCCTGAGAAGCTCAAGATACGCCTTGGGGCTCCCGAATTTTCTGCATGGGTCAGGGTACAGGCAGGACTGACGAAGGCATGCATCATTTTTGCAGCCTGCGCCGTACATCTCAGCGGTAGGCCCGCCGATATCGGATACGGACCCCTTCCATTCAGGGTGCTTCAGTAGTGAGCGCAGTTCCCTTAAAACAGATTCCCTTGATCTTGACAGGATGCCCTTTCCCTGGTGGCAATAGATTGAACAGAAGGAGCAGCCCCCGCCGCAGCCGCGATGTGATGTTATGGAGAAGAGGTTCATCCTTAATGCAGGGGAGTATAACCCGGGTTTCAGGTGGGCGCGGGAATAGTGCTTATCATAGGCAAGCGCAAGATCCGGCGCGTTGT
>JBFYXR010000245.1:0-10029 GCA_041310455.1 Desulfobacteraceae bacterium
ATAGGTGTTTTCTCCGGTGAAGGGGCATTTCATCATAACGCCCCGGTTCACCAGTTCCATGTCGGATCCGCCGTGATCCCGCACCGGCAGAAACGGGACGCCCATGGCCCCTGCCCTGAACCTCGCTGACATGCCATAGTTGGTATAATCATCCAGTTCGATCATTTCATTGCCGGCCAGATGCCGCAAAAGCGGCGCTATACCAATGATTTCATATCCCCACCAGGCGAGTTCAGCCCTCTTTACCGAAAGATGATCGGGATTCACGATCATGGCGCCGGCCAGCCACTCACAGCAGATGGAGTTAGACTGAAAGGAGAGTGTAAGATCTCTGGCCCCCTTCTTCACAATATTCCAGATGATGGCCGTTGGAACGCGGGTATTGACAAATCCTCCAATGCCGATGTTCATGCCGTCCTTCACGTACTTCCCCACCGCCTCCCCGATGGTCATCCTCTTGTCCACGAGGCCCTTTACCTTTCCGACAGCCGCCTTTCTTGCCTGCTCAGGCGTAGCCCCCCAATGCTCAAAGTTCTCTTTTCTGGCCCTTTGCCTGTCGAGGATATCCTTGTCAACCTGGGTAATCTCTGTGATTTTGGAATTGATTCCTGTCAGCATCTGCCTCCTCCTTCACATTCAAATTTATATTTTTCATAACATTCTTCACAAATCAGGTTCTCATCGTCGTCAGTTTTTTCCAGTATTATGTGGGGATGCAGCAGGGGGAGGACGCACCCGCATCTGTGACATTTGATTTCAAGACCTGATTTCACTGAAAGACGATGTCCGCTCCCATTATCCTTTAAACTCATAAACAGGTCCTCCACATGGAAAACAGATGTTGGAAACCTTCATTCTTTTGAGGTGACTATAGGGGGATTGGCCCGGTGTGTCAAAGGAAAAATGCCCTTTGCTGAAGGGCATTCCAAGAGGTTCAAGGTACACGGTATAAGGTATAGGGTTAAACTTTAAATACTTTTTTCCTTGCGCCATATGCCATGCGCCTTGAGCCTTGCACATACGGCCTTAAAAAATCCTCACCACCTGAAAAAGCATATAACCGGGTTATAGTACGATAACAATTATATTTGACATTTTTCTTTTAAGGTGTTCTGAAAGTCGGTATCAATCATTTGTCTTGAGGTAATAGACTTTTTTATAACCAAACCATTAGATTGGTGAAAATTTTAGCAAAATAGATTTTTAAAATTTCCTCCCCTTTTAGGGGAGGATTAAGGTGGGGTCTTTTAGAGTTCTATTTTCTATATAAATGTTTTAAGACCCCTTCCCAACCTCCCCCTAAAAGGGGGAGGAATATTGTTTCCGCCTTCATTTGGTTAGTGAGGATAGCTTGAATGAAAATATATTTTGCCGGATCGATCCGCGGCGGGCGGGAGGATGTCCCTGTTTATGATGCCCTTATAAAATACCTGCATCTTTTCGGTGATGTGCTGACGGAGCATGTGGGAGATCCCTCCCTTTCGCAAAAAGGCGATGACGGCCCGGACGACCGGTATATCCACGACAGGGACATGGCATGGCTTTCCGCGTGCGACCTTGTGGTGGCCGAGGTGTCTTCACCGTCTCTTGGGGTCGGGTATGAACTGGGGTTGGCACTGTCCCTGAAAAAGCCCGTGCTGTGCCTGTACAGGCCCGGGCCCGGACGCCATCTCTCGGCCATGATCGCAGGCAGTCCAGGCATTAAAACAGCAATTTACTCATCCATGGATGAGGCAAAAAGGATTATCGGAGATTTTATCAGAGACACCTATGGCCATACCCCTTGAACTGTTAGCGCCTGCTGGCAATGCAGATATCGGGATTGCCGCCATTGATCACGGCGCGGACGCAGTGTATATCGGCGCGCCGAAGTTCAGCGCCAGGACGGATGTTGGAACCGGCATCGACGAGATTGCACGCCTGATCAGGCATGCCCACCTCTACTATGCCAGGGTGTACGTGGCGCTCAACACAATCCTGACGGACAAAGAGCTCCCCGAGGCCCTTGAGATCATTTGGGAGGTCTATGACCGGGGCGCTGATGGGTTGATCATTCAGGACCCCGGCCTGCTTGAGCTGGACCTCCCGCCTATCCCCCTCATTGCCAGCACTCAGATGCACAATGATACCGCTGAAAAAATCCGGTTCCTTGAGGAGGCCGGATTCAAACGGGTCATCATGGCCAGGGAACTCTCCCTGGATGAGATCGCCGATATCCGACGGGCGACTTCTGTGGAGCTGGAGGCCTTTGTCCATGGGTCACTGTGCGTTTCCTACAGCGGACAATGCTATATGAGCCAGGCAGTGGCCCGTCGCAGCGGGAACCGCGGCATCTGCGCCCAGCCCTGCCGCTCCCGCTATACACTCACGGATGGAGACGGAAAGGCAATCCTGGCAGACAAATTTCTGCTCTCTCTCAGGGACCTCAATTTGATGGCGTCCATCCCCGACCTGATAGCCGCCGGTGTCCATTCCTTTAAAATTGAGGGGAGATACAAGGAGATTGATTATGTGAAAAATGTTACGGCCGCCTACAGCCGGCACATCGATCGCTTCATCAGCAGTCATCCCGGCTACCGCCGAAGCAGTTCAGGCAACAGCGAATTTACATTCTCACCCGACCCTGAAAAGACCTTCAACCGAGGGTACACAACATACTTCATCTCCGGCAGGAAAGAAAAGCTCGCCTCCATGGACACGCAAAAATCCATAGGCCAGCCTGTGGGAGCCATAAGGTCCCTTGGAAAGGGCTTTTTCAGGACTGATTGCCCCGACCTCAAAAACGGAGACGGCCTGTGCTTTTTTACAACACAAAGGTCGTTGTCGGGATTCCGCGTTGAGCGGGTGGAAAAGGAAAAGATATACCCGAACAGCATGAAAGACCTGGAGATCGGCACACAGCTTTTTCGCAATCTTGATATTGCATTTACAAGGGTCTTGAAAAAGACCTCTGCCAGCAGGAGGATCGGAGTGGAAATGGATTTTCTGCAGGAGAAATCACACATCCTTCTCACAGCTCGGGACGAAGACGGGAACAGGGCTGAAAAATCTATTGAGATCCCTTATGAACCCCCAAAGGACCCCTCCAGGGCAAGAGATCAGGTCATTAAACAGCTGTCAGCCACTGGAAACACCCCCTACAGCCTGATCAGCCTCAATATTGATTCCGGTTTGCCGGGCTTCATCCCTGTCAGCACCCTGAACAGCATCAAGCGTGAGGTGCTTGCAGAACTTACCGCTGTCCGCTTTGAAAAATATCCGCGGGAGACCATTCAGTTTAGGCCTAATGATTTCCCGTATCCGGTAAAAAAGCTCGATTTCAGGGCCAATGTCCTGAACAGCCATGCACGGAATTTTTACCGGCGCCACTGCGCAGAGGTTATGGAACCGGCCTTTGAAACCCTTTCAGACACCTCCGGGAAAACGGTCATGACCACCAGGTACTGCATCAGGCACCAGCTGGATGCATGCCTCAAGTCCGGGAGGGCAGGGAATCGCCTAAAGGGCCCGCTGAAGATAAGCGACGGGCATCACTCGTACCTGCTTGAATTTGACTGCCTGAAATGCCGGATGTCTGTGGTCCTGGAGGGCAGAGGATAAGTGCAGTTCACTGCGTCATCGCACCCGCAAATAACCCTTCTACAGGTCCCGTTCCAGGTTGATTTTTTTTGAGGGGCTGAATTTATTTACCTTGAAGAACCTTAACATCTGAGGATTGTTAGGGTCGGCCATGGTGTTAAGTTTTTGTACGCCTACCTTTCTAAGATGATCAGAAAATTCCGTCATCAGCTGCCCGCCGATGCCCCTGTTCCTGCAGTCGGGGTCAACGCAGACAGCATCCAGTATCGCCTCTTCGGGAAAGATGCCGTCCTCTCCCTGATAGAGCTCTCCCATAACAAACCCCACCAGTGTCCCATCGTTTTTTTCAGCCACAAGGGAGACAGGCAGATAATCTACTGATCTAAAGAGCTTCTCAAACTTCAGATCATAGTAGGTCTGGCGGGAGGCTTCGCTTACCTTCAATACAATCCCAACCACCGCGTCAAAGTCATCCGCCTTCATGAGCCTGATTTTTATAGTGCTATCGTTCACGTGCCCTCCTTTCAATTCAGGGACATATCTTGAGATCAGGTAACCTTCCATCGGCTTAAACCGATGCTTCATCACTAATGGGGATCAGGTATTAAAATGAAATATTTGATTTCGCCTCCCCTTAGGATAAGGGGAGGTATGGAGGGGTTATGTTAATGCAGACTCTATTTATCATAACTCCCCCTCCCCCCTCTTATCTTAAGAGGGGGGGCCAGGAAATCTCAATCCTCATCTCTTCCCGAAATCCTTAGCTGTTCAATATACACACTCACCACGAATGCAGGATAGCATCCGCCTTGCATGCCTCAATGCAGGGAAGAGGCGGCCTGAGTGCCGAAGGCTTGCAGGGGTTGCACTCATATTTCAGCCTTTTCCTCTTGTCTCCCGCCACGACCGCCACAGGGCCGTCTCTCATGGGATCAGACGGATCTTCATCCTCTACCGCAAAGACCGACGCTGGGCAGGCTGCCATGCAATCGCCGCAGCCGTTGCATTTTTCCGTGTCAACGGTTATGAAGAAGTCACCGGAGGCGTCTTTATACCCGTAATTCGCAAGCATATCAGCCGGCTATTTCTTTCTGCCCTTCCCCTTCTGGCATAGGGCATAGCCAAAAAGGGCCGCACCCATCGCGCCTGCTATCTGCGTGTCCCAGGTTGTCGTCATGCGCTCAAGGCCCACCATGGGCATCAACCGGTCTATTACGCCCCTGTTCTTTGCCATCCCTCCTGTGACCGCGAACCGGGGCACAACGCCGACCCGTTCTATAAGGGCATAGATCCTTTCCGCCATGGCCCGGCAATAGGACGCAAGGACCTCTTCCGTAGTCCACCCCTTTCTCAGGAGCCCTGTTGCCTCTGACTTGGCATACACTACGCATGTGCTTGAAACGGCCCTGGGCTCTTCCTTGACCTTAAAAGACCTCTCCCCCACCTCGTTGATGGAAACGCCCAGGAGGTCCGCCAGGACCTCCATGCCGCGGCCAGTGCCCGCAGCGCATTTATCGTTCATCAGAAAATTTGTAACCTTGCCTTTTTCATCACACTGGATGACCTTGATATCCTGCCCGCCGACATCCAGAACCGTCCTCACCTCGGGGCCATAGATAAAATTCGCCCCCCGCGCGTGGCATGCTATCTCTGTGATTGGACGATCTGCGAATGGGACATTTACGCGGCCGTAACCGGTGCCGACACAGTAATCCATCCTGTCTTCAGGCATGTCTATAAGCGCGTCCAGTGCAAAATTGAAGGCGTTAACGGCGCTTTTAGGGCTTTCGGAGCCTGTCCTCATATTGCCGTATGCCAGCATCTTTCCATCTCCCATAATTACTGCCTGTGAGCTGACGGATCCCACATCAACACCGACTGTAATTATATTGGCATCTTCCCAGTTAAGATCAGGATTCTTCCAGTTGGACTCAGCCCATCTCCAGAATTCTTTTTTATCTTCAGGCATTTTTATATCCTCCAATCACGAAAACCGGTTTTTTCAACATTATAACTGCTCGCCTGCCGCTATCGCGGCGCCGACGGCGGCCCCGAATTCCGGATCATCGGGTATATGGACCTTATCAATGTTCAGCTGCGTCTGCATGGCTTTTATAAAAGCAGGGTTATAGGCTACCCCCCCCATGACGACGACTTCTTCATTGGCGCCTACCCTGCGGACCATGGAAACGACGCGGCCGGCTATGGCGTCATGGATTGCCTTGCTTATATCCTTTTTTTCAGTGTTGGCATGAATAAGGCCGACCACCTCAGACTCGGCGAATATGGCGCACTGGGCATTCATGGGAATCTCGTTGTCGGATTTCAATGCCAGAGGACCCATCTCCTCAAGGGGCGTCTCAAGGGCACGGCTCATTGCCTCTATAAAGGCGCCCGCCCCTGCCGCGCATTTTTCATTTATTGCGAAGTCAACAGGGTGGCCCTGCTCGTCTATCTGGGCTGCCCTCCCTTCCTCCGCGCCCACATCCACTGCCGTCCTTGCGCCGGGAGAGTAGAAATGGGCGGCCCTAGCCATGGCCTTTATATCATTTATGATAACAGCGCCTTTTATTGAGTCCTTCCCGGATCCTGTCCCGCCTCTTCTCTCGATGTCCTTCTCAGCTATTCCAGCGGCCCTGCAGGCGGCTGCAACTGATTCGTTAATGGACTTGTCCAGATCAAAGCCTGTCAGGACCTTGCCCTTGCCGATTATCTTCCCGTCTTTGAGGATAACGGTCTTCGTGCTTTTTGCCCCACAATCAATTCCCGCAGCTATCATATCTCAGATACCTCCTTTTAAAGCCCTCTCCCGGGGCCTGCAGGTAATAATTAACTTCTTTATCCGGCATTTTCGACTTAACCTAGCCGTTTGCTGCAGTAACGTCAAGCCTGATTTCTTCTGATTTTGCAGGCTTTCACTACTCCATGTTTTTTTCCACAATTTCAGCGATATCCAGTGTCCTGACCTGCTCTTCCTTGCCGAGCTCCTTCATCCCGTCTTCGATCATTGTCATGCAGAAAGGGCACCCGACCGCTACGGTCGAGACCTGCAGGCCGACAATCTCTTCCGAACGCTCCCTGTAGATTTTTTTACCGATGGTCTCCTCCATCCACATCCTTCCCCCGCCGCCGCCGCAGCAGAAGCTTTCCCTGCCGTGGCGTTTAAGTTCCCTGAATCCATCTCTAGAGGCTGATCGCAGGATCGATCTCGGCTGATCGAAGATGCTGTTATATCGGCCCAGGTAGCAAGGGTCATGGTACGTCAGGGCGCCTTGCAGGGTCTGTTTCAGCTTGATTCTTCCTTCTCTAATGAGTTGGTCGATTAACTGGGTATGATGGATTACCTCATAATTTCCTCCCATCTGAGGATATTCATTTTTAAGGGTATTGAGACAGTGAGGACAGGCCGTGACAATCTTTTTGACCTTGTAATTATTGAGGGTTTCGATGTTTTCCTGGGCCGTCATCTGATACAGCATCTCGCTTCCCACGCGTCTGGCAAAGTCGCCGGTGCATTTTTCTTCAATGCCCAGAATAGCAAAACTTACGCCTGCCTTTTGCAGGATCTTGGCCAGGCTCTTCGACACCTTTTTATTCCGGTCATCGAACGAACCGGCGCAGCCGACCCAGAAAAGAAATTCGACGTTTGAGTCCTCTGCCATGGTTTTGATGCCCAGCCCTTCCGCCCAATCAGCCCTTTTGTCATAACCGATTCCCCAGGGGTTGCCGTTAAGTTCAAGCCCCTTCAGCGCCGGGTTCAGCTCCTTGGGATATGCCTCCGAAATCAGGACCTGACCCTGTCTCATGGCTATGATCCTGGGCACCTGTTCAATGGTCACAGGGCAGACCTCTTCGCAGGCTCGGCAGGTCGTGCAGGCCCAGAGCGTATCTTCCGCGATTACATCGCCGACCAGTCGCTTTTTGCTGTTAAGCCCGGCGATCTCCGCCTTGATCTTTTCGATTTCTCCTGCATCCGCGGTTTGTTTGAGTGCGGATGATAACCTTGACCGCTTGATGATATTATCGCTGTTTTCAAAAAGTTCAGCCTTCAGCTTGTCATTGAATTCATGCAGGTTTAAGGGTTTGTCAGTGGTATACGTCGGGCAGACCTCTTTGCATCGTCCGCACTCTGTGCATGTGTAAAGATCCAGTCCCTGTTTCCAGTTGAGCTGATGGATGTGATTTACGCCCAGCGATTCCTGCTCCCATGCGTCCGCATCTTCCAGGTCCAGCAGTTTAGCCTTTTCATGTGGATAGCCCAGGGATTTCAGAAAGACATTGGGAAGCGCGGTGATCACATGGAAATGTTTGCCTATGGGGAGTATATTCAAGAAAGTCAACTGGGTGCAGATATGAAGCCAGAACATCGCGACCATGATGGCGCTGTTGGCCCCGGCGCTCAGACCGGAAATCAGCGCGGATGCGCCGGTCGACACAGGGGTCCAGAGAAATTCGGAGCCATATTGCGGATTATTGAGGTAGTGTATATTCCCCGGATTATTGTACAACTGAATCAGATTGTACCGTGCTCCGTCATGCAACAGGTCGGACACCATCAGAATGCCGATCATCACCAGTACCAGATATGCCTCGAATGTATTGTGCAGCCGTTTTGTCTTTAGAACGGCCCTGCGAAATATTGCCCAGATGATCATCAACAGGACAATCCCTTCCATGATATCCTTTAAAGCCGCATAAAGATAGCCGACCAGATACTCGCCACCCAGAAAAGGAAGCTGGAATCCTTCCTTAAATCCCTCTCCATATAAGTTTATGCTGCGAATCAATAATACACAGAATCCCCAGAAGATGAAGGCATGCATTATGCCGGAGCCGAATTCCTTTTTTCTTCCGATCAGCCGTTTCTGGCCGATGGCCAGAACAACCAAATTCATCACCCGCTCTATCAGATGATCGAACCTCTCTGCGGGTCCGAGCGCCAGCAACAGTTTAATCTTTCGGAACATCGTGAAGCCGAAGATTGTCAGGGCTGCAATAATTAAAAGAGACATCAAAAGGGGATTCATGGGTTACCTCGTCAAGGAATATTAACTCTTTGAGATTGTAGTGATGACATAATAAAAAAGGCGCATGGCCCAATGGAAATAAATATCCTTACAGTCTTGACCTTGCGCCCTAAGCCTTGTGCCTTGAACCTTATATATTCAGCGGCCTAACTTCTAACCTTTTTGATCTCTGCCCGGAGGATAGGAACCACTTCGAAGAGGTCTCCGACAATGCCATAGTCAGCCACGTTGAATATTGGCGCCTCCGGGTCTTTATTGACGGCCAGAATCACCTTGGCCCCCTTCATCCCCGCCAGGTGCTGTATGGCCCCTGAGATTCCGATAGCCATATAAAGGCCGGGCGCTACAATCTTCCCGGTTTGCCCGACCTGCTTATAATGCGGCATGAAACCGGCATCCACCATGGCCCTGGAAGACCCGAAACCGGCCTTTAAATCATCGGCCAGTTCTTTTACAAGGGTGATCCCGGTCTGGTCCTTAACGCCCCGGCCCACAGAAACAACGATATTTGCATCGGTAAGATCGATCTCTCCGCTTGCCTCTGACAGGATTTGCTTGATCACAGCCCTTAAATCAGGCGCCGGAGGGGAAAGCCTTACAACGTTTTCTGTTCCTGTGATGCCTTCCCTGGCCTCGAATGCCCCGGCCCTGACAACCGCTACCAGTCGCCCGGCATTGACCTTGACGCGTTGAATCACCTTATTTGTGATCGCGGGTCTCTGGATCTCAATTTGATCTCCCTGAAGCTTCACATCGGTAATATCAGTGGCGCAGGCGGCATCCAGTTGAGCCGCGACCCTCGGGGCGACGGCCTTTCCGCTTTCGGAAAAACCGAACCAGATCATATTTGCGCCGGATTGTTTGGCCGCGTCAACGACACAGGACGCGTACGGCCCGGCCGAAAAAAGCTCCAGGCCTGGATCATCGGCGATATATTGAGTATCGGAGCCGGCCTTTACCAGGCCTGGAATTAAGGATTGGATATTGCTGCCGATCGCCAGCACCGCGGTTTCCGCTCCTATTGCCCTGGCTTTTGATAAAAGTTCGGCCGTGCTGCCCTTGAGCACGCCCTGTTTGATATCTGCAATTACGAGTACTTTTGCCATAATATTATTTTCCTTGTATGAATGCGGTTAACGTCCAGATGACACAAAGCGATATTTTAAATCCGTTATAACGCCTTTGCTTCATTGACCAGAAGATTAACGACCTGCGCAGTGATTTCAGCAGGAGCACCCTCGAATTTTCGCCCGGTCTTACGTGTTTCCGGCGCAATATATTCAACGATTTCCGATTTTAAACCTGCGCCTGAAACTTCATCAAGGGAGGCGCCGAGCGCCGCCAGATCCATTACATCGATGGGCATCTTCTTTGCCATCATGATGCCGCGTGTTTGGGGAAGGCGGGGTTCATTGATGGTAAC
>JBFYXR010000248.1:0-4078 GCA_041310455.1 Desulfobacteraceae bacterium
ATTAATATATCGCGCCTATGGCGCTGTGTTACGGTAAAACAAATGAAGTTTCATAAGAGAGGGCAGAAATCCTTTAACCTTTATCCTTTGACCTTTCTCCTTTATTCTTGCACCTGAAGAGTGGACCCCTTTCTCCCTGTTCACAGGCAGGAAAACCTTTAACATGCAGGCCCATGTTTATATGAAAGTAAGAGCGGCAGGAAATTCCAGTATAGGACTGAAAAGAAGGATTAATGAGGACAGCTACCTTATAAATCCTGACGCCGGCCTTTATCTTATAGCCGACGGCATGGGAGGGCATAAGGCCGGGGAGGTCGCAAGCAGGATTGTTGTGGACACTATGAATGACTACTGGATGAAGCTCCACAGGAATGAGCCTGTATCCTTTGTCGAGCCTGTCACCAAAGATGTGCCTGATACGGCAAAGCACCTGATCAACTCGATCTCGCTTGCCAACATCATTATCCACGAGGCGCAGAAAATGTCTGAATACAGGGGGATGGGCTCAACGGTGTCGGCCCTGCTCCTGGATAAAAACCGCATATGGTCCGCAAACGTCGGGGACAGCCGCGTCTATCTGTCGGCTGACGGGACACTGAAGATTATATCAGAGGAGCATTCTGTAGAGGCCGAACAGCGGAGCCTGGGCCTTTTGAACTCCCACAGCTCATCAAACCCCTATATCAAAAACCTGCTGACGAGGGCGCTGGGCATGAATAAAACGGTTGATGCCTTCATCACCTCAATAGAGCCGTCACCGGGAGACATCATAATGTTATGCTCCGACGGCCTGACCAATTTCACGTCAGAGGAGGCTGTCCGGCTGATCTTAAGCGACCCCGATGCCGGCCTGGAGGAAAAGGTCGGGCGCCTCATTGATGCCGCCAATAATGGAGGAGGAGGAGACAATATTACGGTTATTCTCCTGGAGGTGCTTGAGGACGGCATGTGGAGAAGATTTGTAAACAGGTTTAAGACATAATGAATATATTGGGAATAGACACCTCATGTGACGACACCTCGGCGGCAATTGTGTCCGACGGCCTCAATGTACTGTCCAGCGTAGTCAATTCACAGATCAAACTGCACCACCCTTACGGCGGAGTTGTTCCTGAGCTTGCATCCAGGGAGCACATCAGAAATATCGCTCCCGTTGTTAATGAGGCGCTGGCAAAGGCCGGCATGGGCATGAATGACCTGGATGGAATAGCTGTGACCATAGGGCCGGGGCTAATCGGTTCGCTGCTCGTCGGCCTTTACTACGGGAAAGGGCTTGCCATGGTCAGGAAGATCCCCCTGGCGACCGTGAATCACCTTGAGGGCCATATCCTTTCAGTCCTGCTGGAGGAAAACCCGCCTGATTTTCCCTTCGTTGCCCTGACTGTCTCCGGGGGCCATACCAGCCTGTATCATGTAACGGGGCTCTGCAGATACGCGCAGATGGGACAGACACTGGATGATGCCGCTGGAGAGGCCTTTGACAAGGTCGCAAAGATCCTCGGCCTGGGTTACCCGGGAGGGGCCGTTATTGAGGCCATGGCCCTGTCAGGGAAAAAGGACGCTATTGATTTTCCCAGGGCGCAGATATCCCCGGACTCCCTGGATTTCAGCTTCAGCGGGCTCAAAACGGCCGTGTCCCTTTTTGTGGGAAGGTGGCAGGCCGGCGAAAAGCTAAGGTCTGAAATAAAAAAGGAGGATATCGCCGCATCCTTTCAGGAGGCGGTGATTGATGTCCTGTCGAAAAAGATTATGAGGGCCGTTGAAAAGGCAGGGGTCGGCGCCATGGTTGTCGCCGGAGGCGTCGCATGCAACAGGGCTCTCAGGCAGAGGCTTTCCGAAGAGGCCGATGCCGCGGGCATAAAGTTCTATTACCCCCGTCCCGCCTACTGCACTGACAACGGCGCCATGATTGCCCTGACAGGGTATCACAGGATCATGAGGGGGGAGCTGTCAGGACAGGCTGAAGATGTAAGGTCCAGGTATCCTGTCGAGGAGATAAACAAGCAATAACCTTCTTGCACGCGCCACTTTTATCCTTGTCTCCAGATGCCCCTTTTATATAACTTTTAAATTCACCACAGAGGCACAGAGGGCACAGAGAATAAAATAGTTTTTTCATTTGTCCCGAGAAAATCGGGACAAATGAAAAGATCTCATCCTGCCTCTGGCAGGAGAAAATCGGTATCGTGCATAAGCTGGAAATTTAACGCAAGAGAATTACAATAGACTCTTACGCAAGATACAGGGATTATTTTTCTCTATCGGCATCTCCCGATAGAGAAAAAATTAAACATATCTCCGTGTTCTCTGTGTCTCCGTGGTGAAAATAGATTTTTCATTAAATAATCCAATAGCAGCAAAAACGCTGTCATAATTGAAAGGCTTAAGATTTGAAATATACAAGATTCCCGAGATATTATCTCCTGAAAATGATACGGCTGAAGGGAGAGCCGCACGAACTGGCCCTCGGCATGGCTATCGGCATCTTTTCCGCCATGCTCCCCATACTTCCTTTTCATATAGCCCTTGCCCTGGCCCTTGCCCTGTTTTTAAAGGCAAGCAAGATAACTGCTGTGATAGGGTGCTTTGCAAGCAATCCCCTTAACTGGTATATACTCTACTTCATGAATTATAAGATAGGGTCCTTTATCCTGGGGCTGTCCGGAGACAACAAAGGCTTTTCGTCTATTGTGGGATCGGTTATGGACAGCGAAGGCGCCCTGGAGGTCATAACAAGGCTAATAAGCTCCTCCGGAATCATTATTGCCGCCTTTATTATCGGGGGGATAATTATGGGGATTGCCGCCTCAATCCCGGCCTATTTCGTTTTTTGGAAGGCATTCAGCCTGATAAAGGAATGGCGCATTAAAAGAAGGATCAAAAAAGATGCCGGAAATAAAAAGAAATAAGGACATGAAAACCTTGAGGCCGAATAAACGCCTGGGGCAGCATTTTTTAAGGGACCGCTCGGTTATCGGCGAGATGATAGAAAGGTCCGGCTTTCTCGAATCCGACGATGTCCTTGAGATCGGCCCTGGCCTCGGCGCCCTGACCATCCCCCTTGCAGGCCGCGTCAGACACATCACCGCGGTTGAAAAGGACGGACGGCTGGCAGAGACGCTCGATAAAAGTCTTTTCCAGAAAGGCATAAACAATGTAACGCTTGTTAATGACGACATACTCAAGGCGGATCTGGAAAAGATCCTGGCACCCTCAGAACGCATGATACGCGCGATTGGCAACCTCCCCTACAATATCTCCTCGCCGTTTATTGACAGGCTCTTCAAATACAGGCATCTTATCGGAAATGCCGTTCTGATGTTCCAGTATGAGTTTGCGGAAAGGCTGCTCGCCTCGCCGGGGGGAAAGGACTACGGGGCGCTCACGGTGCTTATGCGCTATAACGCGGAGATATCGCCCCTGATCCATGTATCAAGTGACGCCTTCTACCCGAGGCCCAAGGTGGGTTCAATGGTTGTCAGGATAGATCTGGAAAGGATCCATGAAAGGAGGGCCGAGGATGACGGATTGTTCATCACGGTAGTGAAGGGGGCCTTTTCCCACAGGAGAAAGACCATCCTTAATTCCCTGGGAGGGACGCTGACCTCATGGGGGAACAATGAGCTCAGGGAGGCCCTGGCGCTATGCGGCATAGACCCGGTGAGAAGGGCCGAGACGCTTGATATTGATGAGTTTATAACCCTTGCGGACACGATGAAAAAGCAGAAGATGAGAAGTTAAGAGGATCAGAGGTTAAGGTCAGAAACATCAAGGCAGAAGATGAGAAGTTGAGAAGATTAGAGGATAAGGTCAGAAACATCAAGGCAGAAGATGAGAAGTTGAGAAGATGAGAAGTTAAGAGGATCAGAGGTTAAGGTCAGAAACATCAAGGCAGAAGATGAGAAGTTGAGAAGATGAGAAGTTGAGAAGATGAGAAGTTGAGAAGATGAGAAGTTAAGAGGATTAGAGGTTAAGGTCAGAAACATCAAGGCAGAAGATGAGAGGTTGAGAGGATTAGGGGTTGAGAAGATTAGAGGTTGAGAGGATTAGGGGTTGAGAAGATTAGAGGTTAAGGTCA
>JBFYXR010000249.1:0-2542 GCA_041310455.1 Desulfobacteraceae bacterium
CAAGGACAAGGGAGATACCCATAAGGATAGGGGTGAACTCCGGTTCCCTGCAGAAGGATATCCTGGAAAAATACGGGCACCCCACGCCTGAGGCAATGGTTGAGAGCGCCCTGGAGCATATAAGAATCTTTGAAGAGATGAATTTTACAAATATCAAGATATCAATGAAGTCATCCAATGTATTAAATACCATCTCGGCCTATGAACTCCTGAGTGATAAGACGGATTATCCATTTCACCTGGGGGTCACCGAGGCAGGGACGCTTATATCTGGGACAGTAAAGAACGCCATAGGCATAGGCATGCTCCTGTATAAAGGGATAGGAGACACCATGAGGGTCTCTCTGTCAAGGGACCCTGTTGAAGAGGTAAAGGCGGCCTACGAGATACTCCGCGCCCTTGACCTGAGGCATCGCGGCCCGGAGATCATATCATGCCCTACCTGCGGAAGGACTGAAATAGATCTCTTTTCTATAGTCGAGGCTGTTGAGAAGGGTCTGGAGGGGATAACGGCATCGCCCAAGGTGGCAGTTATGGGATGTGTAGTGAACGGCCCCGGGGAGGCCAGGGAGGCGGATGTCGGAGTGGCGGGCGGACGCGGTCAGGGCGTGCTTTTTAAGAAGGGAGAGGTTGTTGACAAGCTGCCTGAAGAGGAGCTTGCGGCGGCGCTGATAAGGGAAGTTAAGAAGATTGTCGGTGAAAAATAAAAGGCGGCGCAAGGCACAAGGGCCAGGGTACAAGGTAAAGAAATAAAAGGTAACGGCGCAGGGCAATAATAAATTTGAAATTTCAAATTTAAAATTTGAGATATGTTGTTCTCCCTTGCGCCTTGAGCCCTGCGCCCTGCGCCGGTGTGTAGATTTAAAAAACTCCAGCTAAACAAATAATGTTATCAAATCAAGTTAGAGAAAGGTTTTCAAGACATCATGCGATATTCCAATTTTTTCATTCCAACGCTTAAGGAGACTCCATCAGAGGCGGAGATAGTCAGTCATAAATTAATGCTCAGGGCAGGCCTGATAAGGAAGCTGACCTCCGGCGTCTACACCTATATGCCTGCCGGCCTGAAATCAATCAGGAAGGTGGAAAACATAATCAGGGAGGAGATGAACCGGGCAGGCGCAATTGAACTTCTCATGCCCTCTGTGCAGCCTGCCGAACTGTGGCAGGAGAGCGGGAGGTGGGAATTTTACGGCAGGGAGCTCCTGAGATTCAAGGATCGCCATGACCGCGACTCCTGCCTTGGCCCGACACATGAGGAGGTAATAACAGACCTTGTAAGGAGAGAGATACACTCATACAAGCAGATGCCCGTGAACTTTTACCAGATACAGGGGAAATTCAGGGACGAGATCAGGCCCAGGTTCGGCGTCATGAGGGGACGCGAGTTTATCATGAAGGATGCCTACAGCTTTGACGCAGATGAAAAGGGGGCTGAAAAAAGCTACGAAAGGATGCATGAGGCATACCGGAATATATTCCGAAGGTGCGGGCTGAAATTCAGGGCTGTTGAGGCGGACACAGGCAGCATCGGGGGAAATTTTTCCCATGAGTTCATGGTCCTTTCCGAGACCGGCGAGGACCAGATCGTGAACTGCGCAGGGTGCGACTATGCGGCTAACCTTGAAAAGGCCGAGGTTGCGCCGAAACCTGATCAGGATATGCCGGCAAGGTCGGCTCCTGCCGCGCTTGAAGAGGTTGAGACACCCGATAAAAAGACCATTGAAGAGGTATCGGCGTTCCTTGCCATATCCCCGGACAGGCTTGTCAAGACGCTTATCTATAGCGTTGATAACAGGACTGTCGCTGTCCTTGTAAGGGGCGACCACGAGATAAATGAGGCCAAGCTTAAAAATCTCCTTAAGGCCGATCAGCTGGAGATGGCATCCCAGGACATGGTCCGGTCCATAACCGGCGCTCCTGTCGGGTTCGCCGGGCCTGTCGGGATAGAGGTAAAGATTGTTGCCGACAATGATATCAGAGGCATGGCCAATTTTGTGACAGGCGGAAACAGGAAGGACCTGCATCTCAGAAACGTGAACCTGGACAGGGATTTCAAGGTTGATATGTTTGGCGACCTTCGTGTTGTTACGCCTTCCGACACCTGCCCGAGGTGCAGGTCTGAAATCATATTCGGCAGGGGCATAGAGGTCGGTCATATTTTCAAACTGGGCACCAAATACAGCAAGGCAATGAAGGCCATCTTCCTGGATGAGCAGGGTGTTGAAAAGGAGGCTGTCATGGGATGCTACGGCATAGGCGTCAGCAGGACAGTCGCGGCAGCCATTGAGCAGAATCACGACAAGGACGGGATCATATTCCCCATACCGATAGCACCCTTTGAGGTCCTTATTCTTCCACTCCAGGTTAATGAGAAGGATGTCGCCGATGCCGCGGAGGTTATATACAGGGCGCTTATGGATAAAGGCATTGATGTGCTTCTTGACGACAGGGACCTGCGGGCGGGCTTTAAATTCAAGGACGCGGATCTTCTGGGCATACCATTGAGGGTCACCATAGGATCAAGGGAACTCAAGAACGG
>JBFYXR010000253.1:0-9143 GCA_041310455.1 Desulfobacteraceae bacterium
TTTAAATAACCAATAGGAATTAAGAATTTGAATATGGATAAATACTATATTCAGGCTGAAAAGATGTTGTTAGAATTATGCAATTGGCAGGCCAAATAAATTTAAAATATAACTGCCCGAAATTACAGGCATTCAACTATTGAAATAAAATCAAGTGTCCCCATAGGGTCACTTAAGACACTATGGGAACACCTTCCTGTTAGACCTCTATGCTGCTCGTCAGGAGCAGCATAATTCCTATATATATTCGTGGTAAAATTCACGGGATGCTGTCTATTTTTATGTTACCTTTAAATATTTCCTGTACCATATTCAAGCACAAAACGTGAATTGAAAAAGTTTCAGGAATAAGATTGAAAATTGAAATTGAAAGCTGTAAAAGAATCACAGAATTCTATCGGGCTGTCTTAATCTATACCTTCCTTATAAAAATATGAGAAAATTTGATGTTTATTTTCCACAGGGAGAATAAATAATATGTCTGTGTGTGAATTGCAAAATATTGCATCATTTCTTTTTTACTTATCCACTTATCAGCATTGATCAAAAAGGAGGGAAAATCATGAAACGCGACAAGGGAACAAAAAAGGGTATATCCAGAAGAGATTTCATTAAAACGGCATCCGTGGGTGCAGGCGCAACGGTCCTGGCAGGGTTAAGCCCTGCGGAGGCAAAGGAAGCCGGTCTTCCTGAAAAATGGGACAAAGAGACTGATGTGGTGGTAGTCGGATGCGGGGGGGCAGGGACTACGGCGGCGATTACCGCACGGGATGCTGGGGCCAGCGTAATAATAGTGGAAAAGGCCCCTGAGGGCGGCGGAAACAGCAGGATAGGCGGCGGCCAGTTCAGCTATTCCACTCCTGAGAAAAAGGATAACGCGGCCAAATATCTATTCGCGGCATGCAACGGCACGACCCCGATGGATGTCTGCCAGGCCTGGGCGGATGAAATGGTGCATAACGGTGAGTGGCTTAAGAAGATGGGGGTCTCCTACAACACGCCCAGCGTCCTTAACGGCGGCGACTACAAGGGCCTGCCCGGTTCCGACGGCATCGG
Organism: Desulfobacteraceae bacterium; assembly: GCA_041310455.1. Classification (GTDB taxonomy): domain Bacteria; phylum Desulfobacterota; class DSM-4660; order Desulfatiglandales; family HGW-15; genus JAFGIC01. The sequence continues at coordinate 1,057 of JBFYXR010000253.1, forward strand.
GACAGGGATGATGAATGCACTGGGCTGGTACAAGATCATTGAGAAGAACATCAAGGACAGGGGCATAGAGATCATGTTCAACAGCCCGGCCACCGAGCTGGTCCAGCATCCGATAAGCAGGGAGATCCTGGGCGTCAAGGTGAACAGCGAGGGCAGGGACAGGTTCATAAAGGCCAGGAAGGGCGTGGTCCTCTGCAGCGGCGGCTTCGAGTTTAATGAAGATATGATAAAAAACTACCTGAGGCCCTCAACGATCAAGTTTACCGGCTGGGTTTACAACACGGGAGACGGCATCAAGATGGCCCAGGCAGTGGGCGCGGACCTGTGGCACATGAATATGATCGCCTCCGCCCTCTACACAATCGTAACGCCCGAATCCAGGATGGGCTGGATATACCCCGAGCCAAAGGGGAGCAATTTCATACTGGTCAGCAAATACGGCCAGAGGTTCATGAAAGAAGGAGACTGGTTCCCCCACAGGTCCATCATGGGCTATTCCCTGTGGGACTTCAGGGGGAATCGAAAGGATACTGAGTATCCATGCTGCCCGCACTATATGATCTTTGATGAGACGACAAGGCTGGCCGGCGGGATTGGTTCCGGAATGGGCGGGATGGGAATTACTGCAACGCCTACATGGCTGGGGGGCCTTGCATCAAGCTGGGATGAATCCGGCTCCGACATGGCTTTGATGTCCGGAGGCGGAACCGGAGGAAGATCCGGTGGAGCATCAGGCGGTGAGGGCGGTGGAGGCCCTAGCGATATGCCGATCATGACGCCGGGCGGCATGCAAGGTGGAGCGTCCGGCGGTGCATCAGCAGGGGGGGGTCCAAGCGATATGCCGGGCGGGGCGCGCGGCGGCTCATCAGGAGGCGGGCGAACAGGTACAGGCAAATGGAGCAGCGACAACAGCGCGGAGATAGCAAAGGGCTGGATAAAAAAGGCGGATACGATCGCTGAACTGGCCAAGCTCATTGGTGGTGAGATGACGCCGGAGGCGCTTACAGCCACTGTAACGAGGTGGAACGGGTTCTGCGATGCGGGCGTGGATTCGGACTTCGGCCGCACAAACTCAAAAGGCGGCATGAACCCCAGGAATCTGGAAAGGATCGAGAAGCCGCCATTCTATACCATTGAGATCTGGCCCGGAGGCTTCAGCACCTGCGGGGGCCCAAGGAAGAATGCTGATGGCCAGGTGATGGGTGTGGATGGAAAACCGATCAAACGGCTTTATGAGGCCGGATCACTGGGGCACACATGCGGGCAGGTCTACAGCATGAGCGGGGCGAATTACTGCGAGGTATTTGTATGGGGCCGGATTTCCGGAAGGAGCGTTGCGGCGCTGAAGTCCTGGTCATAATTGTGAGCAGAGAGTAAACCGGGATGTCTTAAATGAAACTGGAATCCCCCCGCATAACCCGGGGGATTCCAGTTCTGTGACTTGTGGCTATAGATTAATAGGTGAATGTCTCACTGAATGTGTAATAGGGCTCCGGGAATCTGGGCGCTATTGTAGGAACGCGTTTTACGCTGTAGGTCTCGTATTTGTTATAGGGATTCGCGGTCATATCCCCTGGTTTAGCCGTGCTTACGTCAGCCTGGCCCTGCATCATTTCACCTGCCTCGGTAGCACCTCTACCTGCCTGATCACCGCCCTGTCCACCGGGAGCACCTTGAGCCTGTCCACCGGGAGCACCTTGAGCCTGTCCACCGGGAGCGCCTTGAGCCTGTCCACCGGGAGCACCCTGAGGCTGGCCACCCTGTCCGCCTGCTGCCGGGGCGCCACCACCCATGCCACCGCCAATGCTGGATGTCATGGATTCGGGGAAGGAGGGCGTCCAGTCATACCACATCTGGCAGTGCCAGATCTTCCATTCACCGTTTTCTTTTACAAAATCCGCACCGTATTTTTCCCAGAAAAAGGTTCCGCCATAGGAAACATTTGTTCCATTTATATGTGCGCTGAGCCCGATGCCGGGAGAATACCAGGTGCCCTTGGCTGTCTTGCCGTCGCCGGCGACCTCGATAATCGGAGTTGTGTTGGTGTGCATGGCATATTCATGGCCTACACCCAGGTTCTCGGGGATGTTCTTTATTTCAGGATACAGCTTGCTGATCTGCTCAAGCTCCTTCACTTTATTATCCTGATTTCCCTGCCCGTAGTATTTTTTAACACCGGCTATGCCGTGCATGATCCAGCCGGGGCTTGCAAATGTGGCGGTATTGCCATTGGGGCCTTTCTCATCCACCCATATATTGGCAAGCTCTTCCAGGTGCATGCCTGCTGCATGATAATGGGCGTGCTTGCTCATGACGTTCTGCACCTGCCACATGGCAAGGGCGCGCTCTGCGTCAGATATGGTCTTTCTGCCTTTGGCGGTATCAGCGCTGAAACTGCTGGAGACCATCATAAGCGTTACAAAGCAGGCCATAACAATTGTTATAATTTTCATCCTGTTTCTCATTGTAAATCCTCCTGAATTATTGATTAAGATTGTTAAAAAATACACCGGCATAAATTTTCGGAAGTGTTAATCACTGCAGGAGTGTATACGATTTATGCACCCTCGTCAACGCAACTCCAGTTCCCTCTCCATGGTTTCCATGGAACAGGAGGTATCGTGATCAGTCTGACTTCCGTAGACGGGCTAGATTCCTGTTAACCATCCTTCAAGGATCAATTTTATGCAATGTTATAGATGAGTTATTAATAATTCTGCAATGACTTATTGCGAACATTTTATGACATTTCATGCTTGATTTTATTAAAAGCGGCAACTTATTAAAAACAATAGGAATTCGAGTAAAATGAAACAGCAGGTCATTGAAATATATACATATTATAAGCTGTCCGTCTGAAAATTATAATATTCCTGTTTAATACAGCAGACAACTTATTTTTCTTGAAATCGTAATATGAATTATATGAATATAGAAAAACCTGCATTGTTAAAAGTAAAAAATAATAAAGAACAGGATCATGCTCTATGACCCATAAACTCATTGCCTGCAGGGCGCTGGCCCATATATTTGAACCAATGATGCCTCCTGATGCAGTGATAAGGGTCATGGATATCGGCCTTCATGTCGATCTCCAGAAACTCAAGTCCCGTCTGTTAAATGAGATTGCAGATATTGAGGAGGATGGGACTGATATTCTTTTGGGCTATGGCCTGTGCGGCCGCGCGCTGGAAGGGGTCGTTTCCAAAAGAAGCACCCTGGTGCTGCCGAGGGTTGATGACTGCGTAGGCGCCCTGCTTGGCTCCCGCAGGAGGCACAAGGACCTGCTTAAACAAAATCCCGGCTGTTATTTTATCGAGCAGAACTGGCTGAATACCGAGTGTATAATCTTTACAGAGATTATGAAAGGCATGGAGAGGATCCCGCCTGGAAAACGGGAAAATATTGTAAAGTCAATGCTCAGACATTATAATAGTCTGGTATTGCTCGATTCAGGCGACCTGCTGCCTGAAAACGAGTCCATCTGCCTCGATTATGCAAGGCAATATAACATGAATCTGATCAGGCTCAAGACTGAACTGGATCTGCTGATAAGACTGATTAGAGGCCCCTGGAGTGAGGAGGAGTTTGTGGTCGTTCCTCCTGGAAAGCCAATCCCTTTTTTTTAAGAGGCTTATATGATAATTATTGGAGAAAAGATAAACGGAACCAGAAAGGCGGTCGCCCAGGCTATCCGGGAACGGGACGCGTCCTTCATTCGGGACCTTGCAAAAGGCCAGGCTGATGCAGGGAGCGCCTTCCTGGATGTGAACGCAGGCACAGCGCCTGAACGGGAGCCTGAAGACATGGCCTGGCTTGTTACGGCCATCCAGGAGGCATGCGATACCCCTCTTTGCCTGGACAGCGCCAATCCGGCGGCCCTCAGGACAGGTCTGGGGCTTGTTAAACATCCCCCTCTTATAAACTCGGTAAGCGGGGAGAAGCCGCGCATTGAGGGGGTTCTCCCCCTGGCGCTGGAGTATAAGACGGGCCTGATCCTGCTGGCGCTGGATGATAAGGCCGGGATTCCGAAGACAAGCGACGGCCGCATGAAGATTGTTGACAGACTTGTGCGCCTGGCGCTTGATGGCGGCCTGACTGAGGAAAAGCTCTATATTGATCCGCTGGTGACCGCAATAAGCACCGGCACTGACAGCGCTCTGGTTACCCTGGACACCGTCCGCAGGATACGATCGGCATATCCCAGGTGCCATATTACAAGCGGGCTGTCTAACATTTCATTCGGGATGCCCCTGAGGCACATGATTAACCGGACCTTTATGGCGATGGCGGTTCAGGCAGGACTTGACAGCGCCATCGCGGACCCCAATGACCGTCAGCTTTACGAGGTCATGCTCGCATCCGAGATGCTTATGGGGAAGGATAAATACTGTCAGGGCTTTAACCGGGCCTACCGCACGGGAAGGATAGGGGATAAAATATAGAAGCAAGGCTTAAGGCGCAAGGTGAAGGATAGAAAAAACTCTGAGGCGCAAGAGGCAGGGCACAAGGGGTAACATCATTTGCTTCTCCTCCCCTTAGGATAAGGGGAGGCTAGGAGGGGTTACGATGAGGGTTGGCTTTCTTAACATAACTCCCCCCGGCCCCCTCTTACCTTAAGAGGGGGTGTTATTGGATTGATACTAAACAAATTCGATATCGAGTTTAAAGCAGCGCACTTTTTAAAACCACAGGAGGGATTACTTATGGCAAGTGAACTGGCAAATCTTTTGGCGGACCTGAAGGAAACGGAAGCAACAGACAAGGTAAAGGGCGATCTGGAAAAGGGTGCTGATCCCATGGGAATACTTGCAGAGGCAAGGGAGGGCATGAAGATAGTGGGCGAGAGATTCGGTAACGGCGACTATTTCATCCCTGACCTTATCTATTCCGGGGAGATACTCAAGGAGATCGCCAGACTGGTTGAGCCCCATATAAAGCAGAAGGACGACCAGGGCCAAAAGCTGGGCAAGGTTATAATTGGGACAGTGGCGGGCGATATACATGACATAGGCAAGGACCTGGTAGTCCTTATGCTTGATATCAGCGGGTTTGAGGTATATGACCTTGGAGTAGACGTCCCTGTCCAAAATTTTGTGGACAAGATAAGGTCGACAGGCGCCGGTGTGGTGGGCCTGAGCGGCTTTCTTACCCTTGCGTTTGATGCCATGAAGGAGACCGTCGATGCCATCAAGGCCGCAGGGCTGAGGGATAATGTTAAGATAATGATCGGCGGAGGCCAGATTGATGACGAGGTCAAGAGATATACCGGCGCAGACGCCTTTGGAAAGGATGCCATGGAGGCGGTTACGCTTGCCAGAAGCTGGATAAGTCAGCCTTGAGCCTAACAATGTCTTTTAATAAATATCACATCTCCTTTTTACCATCAGGACGATCGCTAGATATCCTGCCGGGCACCAGCCTTCTGGAGGCGGCATGGATGGCGGGCATTCAGCTGGCAAGCGCCTGTGGAGGAAACGGGAAATGCCTTAAGTGCAGGGTCATAATAGGCGAGGGTGATGTTTCGCCTTTAACGGACCTGGAGTTGAAGGCCCTTAAGGAACACGAACTTATAAAGGGACATAGACTGGCCTGCTGCGCCTACGCCTTAAGCGATCTCAAGATTGAAGTCCCGGAAAAATCCCTGGCCCGTGATGTAAGGCTCCAGTTGTATGGATTAACCGAACCTGCGGCGGTTGATCCGGTGATCGAATCATATGATATCCGGGTGAAGGCACCATCCCTTCAAGACGCCGGGGCGGATATGGATCGAGTTATGGCGGAGCTTAGGGGCCGCACAGAGGTACAGGACCTTTATCCGGATATCGCCTCAGTGCGGCAGCTTTCATCCATCCTAAGAAGTGAACACTGGAGAATAACGTCCTACATCCGATCCGGTGAGATACTCGGGTTTGCATCCCATGGCTATCCGCCTCTCGGCGTAGCCATAGATCTGGGCACCACAAAGATAGCTGCATGGCTTATTAATCTGCAGACAGGCAGGGAGCTGGAAGGGCTCGGGGCGCTAAACCCTCAGATACAATACGGCGAGGATGTAATGACCCGCCTGCGTTACTCTATCAATAATCACGGCACACTGGCGGGATCCTGCGGAAAACTTGCCGGGGCGGTCAGGGATATGATCAGGGAAATGATCTCACGGCTTGTTGACAAGGCCGGAGAGTCACTGGAGCAGGTAACGGATGTCTGTATTGTCGGAAATACAGCCATGACACACCTCCTCCTTGACCTGCCTGTAGGACAGCTGGCAGCTTCACCATATGTCGCTGCGGTGAATCATGCCCTTGATATCAAGGCCCGTGAAATTGATCTCAATGTGTGTCCTGGCGCCTACTGCCACGTACTGCCGGGCATAGGAGGTTTTGTGGGGGCTGATCATGTTGCCATGGTGCTGGGCACAGGCATCGATCGAACCTCCGGAGTAACACTTGGACTGGATATCGGGACCAACACGGAGATCGTCATCAGGAGGCCGGACAGGGACCTGATGATGTCAACCTCCTGCGCGTCAGGCCCGGCATTTGAGGGCGCCCATGTAACGGATGGCATGAGGGCCGTGACCGGGGCAATAGAGTCGGTCAGGCTGACGGAAAATGGCGCGGAATGCAGGACGATAGGGGACGCTCCTCCAATCGGCCTTTGCGGCTCAGGTATAATAGACGCCTTATCAGAATTGTATAAGTGGGGTCTTATAAATGAAAGAGGCCGTTTTAATAGGACAAGCAGCAGGCTCCACAGGGGTGAGCAGGGGCCTGAGTTCCGGGTTGTTGAAGGAAAAGACGGGGAGCAAAGGGTAGCAATAACTCAGAGGGATATTGATCAGATTCAGCTTGCCAAGGGGGCGATCCGGGCGGGCATTGCGGCCCTCATGCAGGAGACACGGACCTCCCCGGATATGGTGGGTGAGATAATTCTTGCGGGGGCCTTCGGATCATATATAAACATTGCCAATGCCGTTGATATGGGGCTTCTGCCCTGGTTCCCGAACGCAACATATAAGCAGGTTGGCAACGCGGCAGGGCAGGGGGCAAAGATGGCGCTGGTGTCAAGGTCGGAAAGAAGGCGGGCGCAGCAGATTGCTGACAGGACCGGATACCTTGAACTGACGACCCATAAGGGTTTTAAGAGGCTCTTTGCGGAAGGGATGATGTTTAGATAACGGCGAGGTGCAAGGCGCAAGGTATAAGGTTTAAGGTACACCGTACGCCTTACACCGTATACCGTATACCTTAAACCTTACACCTATTATAAAGGAGTGACAGATATGTTTAAAAAACCTGAAAACTGGAGCAAACTGACACCGGAGGAAAGGCGCAAGATCAGGCTTGACTACTGGGAGAGCGGGGAATGGATAAATTTTAACAGCACTGAGGCAGCTCGGCAATACAAAACAAAGGTAAGGTTATTGAGAGATGCAGTTGAGATGAAAAAAGGCTCCCGTGTCCCTGTTGTTCCGACCATAGGGGGGTATCTCATCAAGCGGGCCGGTCTGTCAGGTAGGGATGCCCTCTATAACTATGAGGCTATTGCGAAGCCGATTATTGATTTTCATAATGAGTTCAATCCCGATACGTCGATTCTTCCCATGATGGGATCAGGCAGGGTATGGGAGATCCTTGATTATAAGGTTTATGCATGGGCGGGCCACGGACTTCCGGACAACCATTACTTTCAGACCATTGATAAAGAGTACATGAGAGACGATGAGTATCCCCTGCTTATCGGCGATCCGTCAGGCTTCTGGATCAAACACTATCTCCCACGTGTATTCGGGGTGCTTGAGCCGCTCAAAAAGATGTTTGAGATTCCCACCCTTACGGAGATAGTTCATGTGGGCATGGCTGCGCTGCCCTTCGGGATGCCTGATGTGCAGGAGATGCTTAAAAAACTCATGGAGGCCGGGAATGAGGCCGTGAGATACACGGATACCTTCGGGAGGATTGGCTCACTGCTTCAGTCATCCGGATTCCCCACGCTTAAAAGCGGATTCGCCAAGGCGCCCTTTGATATGATAGGCGATACGATGAGAGGTGTAAAGGGCATGGTTATGGATATGTACAGGAGAC
>JBFYXR010000254.1:0-2542 GCA_041310455.1 Desulfobacteraceae bacterium
ACAAGGCCGCCAGAGAGAGATTGACTGAGCTTATTGAGAAAATAGCGAGAGAAACCACCGAGATGGTAGAAAAGGTAGCCAGAGAGACGACGTCCGATGTGGCTGAAAGAGTTTTCGGTGACGCCATTAATATATTAAAAAACAGCATTGAATCCGCTTAGGACTATAGTAAACGACTTTAAAAGGTGCCGTTAAAGATTATAAGTTGTTCTTGCCCTGCACCTTGAGCCCGGTGCCGTAGACCTTATAATATAAAGACATGCTTGCGTTTCTTCAGGGGGTTACATTATGTTGCCCCCTTTTTTCTTTTATTTCCTGTATGGAATAATATTTTTTTCAGATAACAACCAGCGATATGCCGGTTATAAAAATAATTCAGGAGCGTTCATGAATGGATATTGACAGCATGCCAAAGGGCTACACACCCGGGGACGTAGAGGATAAATGGTATAAATATTGGGAAGACAACGGCCTTTTCAAGGCCGAGGATAAGTCGGACAGGCCACCCTTCTGTATCGTAATCCCTCCGCCGAATGTCACGGGCGTGCTTCACATGGGCCATGCCCTTAACAACACCCTCCAGGACATCCTCTGCCGGTATAAAAGGATGAGGGGATTTAATGTCCTCTGGCAGCCCGGTACAGACCATGCCGGGATAGCCACCCAGAATGTAGTCGAAAAGTCACTCGCTGCAAACGGCACCGACCGCCATGCCATAGGCAGGGAAAAATTTATCGATCTGGTCTGGGAATGGCGGGCGAAATACGGCGGAATCATCATCAACCAGCTTAAAAAGCTGGGCAGTTCCTGTGACTGGAGCAGGGAAAGATTTACTATGGACGAGGGCCTTTCAAGGGCCGTGAGGGAGGTTTTTGTAAGCCTTTATGAAAAGGGACTCATATACCGCGGCGACTATATAATCAACTGGTGCCCGAGATGCCATACGGCCCTTGCAGATCTTGAGGTTGAACATGAAGAGAGGGACAGCTTTCTTTATTATATCAGGTATCCCTACCAGGATGGAAAAGGAGGCCTGATCGTTGCCACCACAAGGCCTGAGACGCTCCTGGGTGACACCGCTGTCGCGGTCAACCCTGATGATGAGCGCTACCTTGATCTCAAGGGGGCCAATGTCCTCCTCCCCGTTCTGGACAGGCCGATCCCTGTGATATTTGACGGCTATGTGGACAAATCCTTCGGCACAGGCGCATTGAAGGTCACGCCGGCTCATGACGCCAATGACTTTGAGATAGGAAACAGGCACGGGCTTGAAAGGATCAAGGTTATAGATGAAGACGGTATGATGAATGACATGGCCGGCCCGTACAGGGGTATGGACAGGTTTGAATGCCGCGAAAGGATCGTGGATGACCTCAGGGCAAAGGGTCTGCTTGAAAAGGTCGAACCATACCGCAACGCTACAGGCCACTGTTACCGCTGCAAGACCATGATAGAACCCCTTCTGTCAAAACAGTGGTTCGTGAAGATAGCGCCCCTTGCCGAAAAGGCAGTTCAGGCGGTAAAGTCAGGAAGGACAAGGATAATACCCTCAACCTGGGAAAACGTGTATTTTGACTGGATGAACAACATCAAGGACTGGTGTATTTCCAGGCAGATATGGTGGGGGCACCGCATACCAGCCTGGTACTGCGACGGCTGCGGAGAGGTTATAGTAGCAAAGGAGGCCCCCAAAAAATGCAGGTGCGGAAGTTCCGGCCTGAGGCAGGAAACCGACGTCCTTGACACATGGTTCAGCTCGGCCCTGTGGCCCTTCTCCACCCTGGGTTGGCCGGACCGGACCGCCGCCCTTGAGACCTTTTATCCCACGTCGGCCCTCATTACCGGCTTTGACATACTCTTTTTCTGGGTGGCAAGGATGATGATGATGGGGCTTCATTTCATGGATGAGGTCCCTTTCAGGGATGTCTATATCCATGCCCTTGTAAGGGACGCAGAGGGGAAAAAGATGAGCAAGTCAAAGGGGAACGTGATCGATCCCCTTGAGGTCATCGAGCAGTCCGGAACAGACGCCTTCAGGTTTACCCTTGCGGCCTTTGCCACCCAGGGAAGGGATGTAAAGCTCTCGGAGGACCGGATAGAAGGATACAGGCACTTTGTGAATAAAATCTGGAATTCCTCCCGTTTCGTCCTTATGAATCTGGATGAGGACAGCTTCTCCGGGGCAAATCCTGCGGAGCGCTCCCTCCCTGACAGGTGGATACTCACAAGGCTGGGAAAGGTAAGCGATGAGATAGGACAGGCCCTGGACGATTATCGATTCAACGACGCAGCTGGACTCTGTTATCAGTTCGTCTGGCATGAGTTCTGCGACTGGTATATCGAGATGGCTAAGGAATGGCTGTACGGAGAGGATGAAGCCCTTAAAAAATCTGTTCAGACTACACTGAAGGAGGTCCTGATGGGCGTGTTGCGGTTGCTGCACCCGTTCATGCCCTTTGTTACCGAGGACATCTGGCAGAGGATGCCCGGCGTAAGAGAAAGCATTATGAAGGCCTCCTTTCCGGTATCCTCTGATTTTAAG
>JBFYXR010000255.1:0-2805 GCA_041310455.1 Desulfobacteraceae bacterium
CTCCCATGACACCTATGCCGGTTAATACTCCTTGCAAAATCCTAACCGGACATTGCTGGGTTATAGTCAGATCCAGCCGGATTATTCTTCGCCGCTAGTGAAGGGTCTCGTCACCTTCGTCGGGAAATTCATCATCAACCATCATCTCTGCCATGGAAATTGACTCATGAACCGCTTCAACTATATCTTCATCACCGGAGGATAAAAGACCACATAAAAGTCCGGGCGCCTCCTGTGGACGGATATTGACAGCCGCTTCAATTGCGGCAAGCAGGAGGGGTTTGTCGGCGTCCCTGCCGGTAACAATGGAGACAATATGTTCCCATGCCCCATCCAATCCCCAATCGCCGGCGGCGCAGATTGCTTCATAATAGATATCCGGGTTCCGGCTCTTGAGTGCCTCCAGTATCTGATCATCAAAACCATCGACAAATCCCATGCAGAAGACCGCGGTCAGTTTCCAGTCCTCGTCATTGCTTGCGCAGGCTGTTCGTATCGCGTCATGATGCCAATCCTGCGGGGCGCGCACTGATGCCTCAAGTATCCGTCTTCTGATCTCTTTCGGGACATCCTCGTTCATAAAAAGACTCCGGAGCGAATCCTGTATCCGGTTGAATGTCCTTGGTGAGATTGTCTGCTCATCGGCCATATCGATTTCATCATAGGTATATTCCAGAACCGGTCCCAGGGCAATGGCAGCGGTCGCGCGAAGCTGTTCCGGCTCATTATCATTTTTAATGACGGAAAGCAACCCATCGGCAAGGTCGTCATCGATTACGGTAAGGTCCCCGGCCAATTCTGCTGCAGCGAGGCGGTCCGAGGGATCTGCGTTTCTGTCACGAAGAAGCCCGAGCAGGACTTTATCGGCGCCTTCAGGCCACTCCCAGGAAGGCGTATCCATAAGTCTCTTTATATCCATAGTGTTTCCCCCGGATTTGATAATTAATCTTTTTTCAGACTTCCGATGATATCATTGATATCATCAATACCATTTTCAAGACAATAGGTTTTAAGTCCCTCAATGATTTCAATCGTGGCTCCGGGATTAACAAAGTTGGCGGTGCCCACCTGTATCGCCCTTGCACCGGCAATGAGAAACTCCAGGGCATCCCTGTAGTCCATGATCCCGCCTATGCCGATTACGGGGATTTTTACTGAATTGACCGCCTGCCATACCTGGTAGAGCGCAACAGGTTTTATCGCAGGGCCTGAAAGACCGCCTGATACGTTGGCAAGCTTCGGCCTTTGATGTTCTATGTCAATCGCCATACCCGCGAGGGTGTTGATCAGTGAGATGACAGAGGCGCCTGATTCCTCCACCGCCCTTGCCAGCACACGGATGTCGGTCACGTTCGGCGTGAGCTTTACGATAACCGGCTTGTCGGTATTTTTCACGACCTTCTCGGTGATCTTTGCTGAAACAGCGGGGTCCTTGCCGAAGATCATCCCCCCCATCTCAACATTGGGGCATGAGATATTCACCTCCAGCGCTGCCACTCCTTCAACCCCGCGGAATGCCTTTGCCAGTTCTTCATAGTCATCAATGCTGTGTCCATAGATATTGACTATCACATTTGTCTTAAGACCCTTAAGCCGGGGAAGCCTTTTTTCAATAAATTCTTCAATGCCTATATTGGCAAGGCCAATGGCGTTGAGCATCCCGCCGGGCGTCTCGGCGATTCTGGGTATGGGATTGCCCGCCATGGGTTTAAGGGAAAGCCCCTTAAGCACGATGCCTCCTAAAAGTTCAGGGTCCACAAAGGGCTCAAATTCATGACCGTAGCCGAAGGTTCCCGATGCGGTCATCACAGGATTCTTCAGCTCCAGGGGCCCCAGTTTTACGCGCAGATCCGGGTTGCCGTTCATACATTGCTCCAGTCGATAGCGTGCGATGAAAACACCGGGCCGTCCTTGCAGACATGCCGATAAAAGGTCTTATTGTCCTGTGAAAGTATTTTAACCGCGCATCCCTGGCATGCGCCCAGGCCGCACGCCATTAATGACTCCAGTGAGACCTGGCACGGGATATTCCTGCCGGACGCGATGGAGGATACCTTTTTTAACATCGCTAAGGGCCCGCAGGCATAGATTGCCACTGAATCCTTTTCATGAATATTCCTGCTGAGATATTCATCAAGAAGCCCTGTGACCATTCCGTGATAGCCCTCTGATCCGTCATCTGTAGCTATTGATATGCCTACAGTGCGTCCGGCTGCCTGTTCAAGAGGAATAATATCCCCGGATTTTCCGAAACCGGCCATGAATTCTATTGGTCTGTTTTTCAGGGTATCGGCTAAAAAATGAAGAGGCGCTATCCCTATCCCTCCCCCGACAAGTATTGCCTGCAGTTTTTCATCCGGGAGGCTGAAGCCCCGGCCCAGAGGCCCCATTACGGATAATCTCTCGCCGGCCTTTTTCAATGACAGCAATTCAGTCCCATGGCCGACTGTCTTGTACAGGAGGCAGATGGTATCTTTATCGCGCACGTCGAATATTGAAAAAGGCCTTCTCAGGAGAGGGTCGATGCCTTCATTTATGCGGACCATAACAAACTGGCCCGGGCTTGATTCGGAGGCTATATGGGGAGATTTAAATCCTAAAAGGAAAATGCCGGATGTTATTTTCCTGTTGAATACAATTTCATAATGCTGATCAATCATCTATTTGCCGTATGACGAACTGACCGCTTCGAGCGTAAACTCGCTCAGGCCATCAGGCAGGTCGGTGAACACAATCATAAAGGGTATGGAAGCTCCGGGCTTTATATCAACGTTGATATTATCCCTGCCGGTCTTGTTTTTTAAT
>JBFYXR010000261.1:0-3102 GCA_041310455.1 Desulfobacteraceae bacterium
TGCACGAGGCGTAATCGGGATCGCTTTTATCCTGTAAGGACTGAAATAAGCATAGGAATATTAGGATCTTAGGCAGAGAGTAAATACGAATTCCCAATAATTCTTTCTACAGGTACCGGAAAATTCATATTTACTCTCTATTTCTCGTTGAGAAAGGACAAGGTGATTACATTTGAGCTGAGACGGCCTGAACGCAGCCGTCATATTATTTCATTTCTGATAACTATAAGAACCCATCTTTTAAGTCTGTTGTAAAAACAATCATAAATTTAGGCTGCCGTTTTTACTATGCCTTCTGTCGTCGAAGATTATATGGGCGCGTTTGAGCAGAAGTGACTTCCAGTTCTTGATCTGATTCGGATGGATTTCGTAATAATCGGCCAGTTCATTCAGTTCTTTTCTTCCTAGTATTAGATCTGAGATGACCCGTGCCTTGAATGAACCGCTGTATGTCTTTCGTTTTCTCATATTGCACCAGAATTTCTAATTAATTTCTATTCATGCCTCAGGGCAACTATGGGATCAACCTCTGCAGCGCGGGCGGCCGGATAAAGGCCAAATACAATGCCTATGCCTACGCTGATGAAAAGAGGCAGTATTATGCTGAAGGCGGTGATTACCGTCTCCATGCCCGCAAACAGTGTAATCAGGAGAGGTATGAATACACCCAGGCAAAGACCGACAACCCCGCCTACGGTTGAAAGCACAACGGTCTCAATAAGAAACTGAACTATTATCTGTTTCTTTTTTGCACCTATGGCCCGCCTGATCCCGATCTCCCGCGTGCGCTCTGTTACTGATGCCAGCATGATGTTCATGATCCCTATGCCGCCTACAAGGAGACTTATACAGGCAATAGACCCGAGGACTATATTAAAGGTCCTTTTTGTCGTTTCCGCCTGCTTTAAAAGGGCAAGTGGAACGCTCATTGAATAATCCGCTTTTGTATGAAATTTGGCCAGCATAGACTCAAGGCCTTTTGCCGTGGCCTCCACATGATTCATATCATCCACTTCTACTATAATCTGTTCCAGTTCGACGTTTTTCCTCTCGCTGGACCCGGAGGACTGTTTGATGGTTATATCGCCGAAATAAAATTTGGCCACTTCTATGGGTATATAGGCATCCACCTCTTTGTCCGGCAGCTGGACGCCCCCGGATGAACTGCTGTCGTCACTGCTCTTGACAATCCCTACCACCTTAAAATTAGTGCTGGCCACACTCACATTCTGCCCGATGGTGCCTTTGGTTGCCAGGAGCTTCCTTGCCCCGAATTCGGTAAGCACTAGGGACCGGGCCATCTCTTTAGAATCTTCTTCAATCAGAACCCGGCCTGCAACAACATCCCTTTTAACAAGGTCAAACCACCTGGGCGTAGTCCCTACAACCCGCAGGTCCATGGTCCTTCCTCCCAGTGTGCCGGTCTTATTTGCGATTTTGACCGGAACTACTGTTTTTATTGTTGAAAAGGTTGCGGCAATCCTCTCATGGTCGGCATATTTCAGGCCGTAAACGCTCATGAATGACGAAGACTGATTAGAGGTGTTCTCCTCTTCAGTAGATTTCATGGATGTTATAATAATATTGTTGCTTCCTACCTTTTTGATCTGTTCAAGGGCATCCTTGCTGGCCCCTTCTCCGACTGACAGCATGGCCACAACACTGCCCACACCGAAGACCACCCCCAGCATGGTCAAAAAAGACCTGAGCTTATGAAGGAGGAGATTTTCAATCCCCAGCATGATATCCCTTACCAGGTCCTGTTTCATTTTCGTGTTTTTTAAATTTATCATCTCAATGACTCCCTATCCAATCTACAATGCCGTCTTTCATATGGAGGCTGTTTTTTGCATACATCGCAATATCCTGCTCATGGGTTACCATAATGATCGTCTTGCCCCTCTTATTCAGTTCGACAAGAAGCTCCATGATCTGCACGCCTGTCTGAGAATCAAGGTTTCCGGTAGGCTCATCCGCCAGAAGGATCTGCGGGTCATTGGCAAGTGCCCTTGCTATGGCCACCCTCTGCATCTGCCCCCCTGACAGTTCCGTAGGCTTATGCTCCAGCCTCCCTTCCAGCCCCACGCTGAGAGCAAGCTCTTTAGCCCGTTTTATGCTTTCCTCCGGCTCCCACCCGAGATAGTAAAGTGGCAGCTCTATATTTCTCAAAACGGACAGCTGGGGGATAAGATTAAAGCTCTGGAATATAAAGCCAAGGTGCCTCAATCTGAATTCGCTCAGGGCGTCATCGTCAAGACCGCCTACATCCTGGCCTTCAAGGAAATAGTGACCCTTTGTCAACCGGTCAAGACAGCCTATGATATTCATCATGGTGCTCTTGCCCGAACCGCTGGGCCCCATGATCGCCCAGAAATCACCGCGATCAAAGGATATATTCACGCCGTTCAATGCCTTTACATCATTTGAACCGACAAAATATGTCTTATTTGCCTCTTCCAGCCTGATTATATGATTATTAGATGGTGATGACATTCTGTCGGCCTCCTTAAAAACCACCAGGCATGCCGCCACCGCCGCCGCCACCGCCGCCGGGCATACTGCCGCCCTCAGTGCTATCAGAAGTGGAACCGGAAGTTGAGTAGCGAGTATCGGAATCCTGGCTTGATCCCTGATTCGCGCCCTGATTCACACCCTGATTTGTTCCCTGATTCTGGCCCTGATTGCCGCTCGGGCGTTGCCCCATCTGCATCTGGGATGCCTCTGTTGAGGTTATAAAACCATCCCCATCCTTATCAATCTGGCTGAAGAAATTTTCAGGCCCTGAAAATTCGGACTTCGAAACCTTGCCGTCGCTGTCCTTGTCAAACCTTGTTATCATGTTGCCGCCTCCCTGGCCCTGCTGCCCCGAAGGCGTACTGCCTCCCTGGCTCTGAACGGCAGGCATGGTCCCCGTCCCCCGACCCTGGCTGGAATCCTGGCTGTCGTTTCCTCCTGCCGCAGCCGGCGCCGGCGTCCCCTGTGAACCTTCCTCCCCGCCTGCAGTGGCGTCTGTAGCAGTCTCCGGCACTTCAACATCAGACAGCTTTTCAAAGCTCTGTTCAGAAACCGCCGCCTGGGCAAGCGGAGGAGACAGGGACACGA
>JBFYXR010000262.1:0-5719 GCA_041310455.1 Desulfobacteraceae bacterium
AACCGACGGTTCCAATGGGTTTGTTTATCTTGAAGCGAATAACTGCACGGTCAAGACCATCAAGGCAGGTTACGGGACCTATGCGGACATGGGCTGTCATGTCTATATCAATAATTCCGACTTTGATGTTGCATCCATGGCTGGGATCATGACGGGTGGCGCTGACATCACCTTTAAGGATACAAAGGCGAAGTGCGGCACCTATTTTGCCCTTATGCATAGCATAGGCACGCCCGATGAAGTAAGCACGCTTAAGGTGACCGGCGGAGAAATCAAAACCAAAAGTCCCGTGGTGCTCATAAAAAGCGCCAATGCGGAAATCAGTTTTGACGGCGTAAAAATGTCATCCGAGAGCGGCACCCTGCTTAAATCCGTGATAAGCGTTGACCCGCAGGCCGCCAAGGCAGCCAATACCAAGGGACAGGAGGTCTACGGCATCCACGCGACCTTCAGAAATATGAATGTTTCAGGTGATATCGACCACAGTATAGACAAGGACAACAGGAAGATGACGGTTTATCTTGAATCAACGACCCTGAAGGGCGCAATCAAGGACGCTTATATTTCGATCAGTCCTTTGAGCAAATGGATTGCAACCGCTGATTCCAATGTAACAATTGTAGGCGATGTCGAGGTTTCACAGATAGACGCCTCTGCCGGCGTTACGATCAACGCCGTTGCAGGCCAGAGCGGGACCTATAAGCTTGCAGGCGGAGGAACCCTGATCATCAAGGCCTCTTAAGACAGGATCGAATCTGTAAGACAGGTTAATAAACAGGCGGGAGCATGATAGCCGCAATAGGCAATCACGCTCCCGCTTATTTTTACAGCTCATCATTGATGCTGAATGATGATTTTCCGGACATAAATGAAGGTTCATGGCAACTGAGTATATGCAAGGTTATGATAATATCATATATCCTTTCGCCTCCAGCCCTGAACCCTGTGCCCTCTCCTGTCAAACCTGCGACGCAACAAAGAACGCGCTGCGTATAGTCTTCTGAATGGTGCCGTTCTGGCCCGTGCAGTCGCCCAGGAGAAGGACCTCGGGCGCCTTGCCCTGGAACTTCATGGCCTCATCCATCCTGGGCTTGAGGCCGGAATAGATCACGATGCTGTCGGCCTTGACGGAGTTCTCTACGCCTTTTGAATCCGTATAGGCCACCCTTCCTCCGGTAATGCTCTTAACCGTGGTCTCCAGGACATAACTGAAGTTAGGATGGTTTTTATAAATAGCTTCCTGGTTGTACACATTGTGGGCGCCGACAGCCTCAGGTTCAATCATTTCATTTCCGCTTGCGAGCACCGTCACCTTGTGACCGTCCTTGGCCATGCCTATTGCCGCCTCTGTGCCGAACTTTCCTGCACCGATCAGTACAACATTTTTCCCCAGCTCATTCTTTTTAGAGTAAACCTCCAGGATATTAAAGACCTTGCTTCCGTCGCTTTTCATCCGGGAGATAATAGGTTCAGCGCCGGTTGCAACCAGGACCGTGTCGTAACCTGCTGCCTTGATCATCTCAGGCGTAGCCGTCATATTCAACTTCACCTCGATCCCTGCCTTCCTTACCTGATAGGCAAGATAGTCCTTGAAATCCTTGTGATTCCATCTCCACTGACTATAATCCGAGATCTGTAAAAGGCCGCCAAGGGCTGCATCCTTCTCGAATAATGTCACCCTGTGCCCTCTTTCGGCAGCCACGAGGGCTGCCTTCATGCCGGCCGGGCCGCCGCCTATCACGGCAACTTTCTTTTTTACCAGGGGTTCATGGATGTTAGCAAGTTTATATACAGGCAGCACCCACTTCGGGTTTACCGTACATGTGGGATAATGTGGCCCTTTCGTCATGCTGATCCCGTGACAGTTGTGACACTGGATGCAGGGGATTACATCATCGGCCCTGCCTGCCGATACCTTTTTGATCAGGTCCGGATCGGCGAAAAAGGGGGTTGTCATGCCTATCATATCAGTCTTGCCGCTCGCGATAAACCCATCATTCTGTATCGGATCATGAAACCCGGCGCTGGGGCATGTGAGTATCTTAATGCCTGCCTTCTTGATGGCCTCGGCAATGGTGATGTTATATGGTCTGTCTTTGTCCTGGACAAAGCTGTTAGGATGCTCGCTGCCAGCCCTGATCCACACGTAGTCAGCCAGGCCCTCAAGTTTCCTTGCCGCTTCAACGGCCTGCTCTATCTCAGATGCGCTCGGCTGGTTCACATTGGTGACACCCAGGACATTCTTTCCGCTGCCCCCCATCATGGCCATGTCCCCGCCAACCCTAAGATTTGACATTATTATAAGATTGGTTGCACTCCGGACTGCCTGTACCGCCTCAAGGCTGGTTGTGTTCATCTGATAGACATCATAACCCTTGGAAACAGCCTCCTTTGCATCCTTCACTATCTCTTCAACGCTCTTGCTGGCCTGTGCCGATGATGGTCCCCCCGGCATTCCCGCAGGGCCGGCAGCAGCACCCGGGGCGCCTGCCCCACCCTGCTGCCCGCCTGGCATGCCACCCCCCTGGCCGCCTGCAGCACCCTGCTGCCCGCCTGGCATGCCGCCCTGAGCACCTGCTGCTGCGCCGGGCATACCGCCGCCACCGCCTGCTGCTCCACCGCCAGGCATGCCGCCTCCACCGCCGGTATTGCCCGCAAATAAAACCAGGGAGCCTTCGCAATGGATATCTTCAATCATCCGCTCGACATAGTTGTAAACCGGTGGGATGTCTTCCCATTTATCACTTGAAATTTGTGCCCAGTCCCATTTAACAGTGTCACTTTTATCAGGCCACGTTTTTGGATACGTCCCGAAACTGGTGCTTATGGAGACAATGGCGGCATTTTTGGCCATGTTTGAATAATGGCTCCTCCATGCATCGGTGGGATAATTTTCCGGTCCCTGCATAAGGTAATTGGGAGAAACGGTATGCATTATCCTATTTTTCAGCACTACGTTTCTGATCCTGAGAGGTGATAACAGATGAGGACATTTGTTGCCTGCCGACTTTATGCCGGCAGTTGCAGCCTGCTCGGCTGCCATTGCGACACGGGCTTCAAAACCGGCCAGTTTTTTACAGGTCAGCGCACAGGTGGACGCCACACCGGTGGCAATCAGAAATTGCCGTCTTCCCATAAGCCTTTGAATTAGATTCATCGCTTTCTCCTTATTTTTATAGATTAATATACAAATATGCCTGATAAGGCATATAAATCACATGCAGTGAAGCCTCCATGATAAGAGTATGAAGATGTGGGAAAACAGATGGTGGGATTATATGAAAAAACTTATTTTTAGGCAATAAAATACCTGGTTAAAAAGCTATGTATTGCACTGCAGGAAGTGGAGCTTCAATTCATATTCCAGCTTGACCATTGCCCCGCACTGATATATTTAACTGGCAACATTAAAGACTCCGCCGAAAGGAACCCATGAAGACCAATATGCACCTTGCCCATTATTTCCGCTATCACTGGGAACAGCCTAACCTTATCGTGGTTACAGGTGAGGCCGGAGAAATCTGGAAGGGCTACAGCGACTATCGCAGGCGCTATGAAATACCGGCGGCCGAACCGGAAGGCACGGCAATGCTTGAGCGTCTTTTTGCTGCAGCTGGGCTTGCGGCTGTATCGCTTGCCGAGGCCGAGTGGTGGGGCTGGTCCGTCACTTTCCTCCATTCTCCAACCGGGCTTTTCTGCGGCATTGAACCAGAAGGCATGGTGTGCGGAACAGTTCTTGAAAGCAACCCTTCAAAAAACCTTGTTGTCGTGCAACGGCAGGGCAAAAAATCGCCTATGACGCAAAGCCACTTCTCACTCATGACCCTCGACCCGGTCGAGGCAGTCGAGCGCTACTTTGAAGAGGCTGAGCAGACCATGATACGCATAGCCGTTGACGGCCACGGCAGAAGCGCCCTGCTGCGGCCCATGCCGGGGGGAAACTTTGATGACATCAGCGGGCTTTCGGATGATGAGCTCATCAGCCGCTGCTTCGGACTGGCCGCAGACGGGACAATAAAGAAACTCGACGAAGTCCTGCTTTTCTATGAGTGCCCCTGCAACCGGCAGCAGATCATCAAAATGCTCCGGTCGCTTCCTGAAAGCCAGCTCGGAGAGCTATGGGGCGACCTTGACAGGCTGGAGGTCTCGTGTCCCCGGTGCAGGAGAAAATACACTGTTGAGCGTGAATAGCGCTTTTTTATCAGAAATGTCCGGTTAGGATTTTGCAAGTAGTAGTAACCGGCACAGGTGTCATGGGAGGGCCAATTTTTTTAAATTGAAATCGTGCGGCCTGCTGAGGATTAAGCATCAAGCATGTAAAGCGGGCGGAAAGGGATCTCATATGATTTTCATTATCGAATCCGCATGCAGTTTAAATCCATTCTCAGTCTTTTCCAGATCGCTGATTTTTATCAAATCCCCCCGTTTTAAATTCAGAAAAGCCCTATTGCCAGGCCGGGTCTCGGATGGATGCAAAGAGAGGCTGCTCCTTCCTTCATGATGGCAGCCGATAAAACGGATTTTGCCGTTTTTGGAGAGCATTTTATCAGAAACAATCCTAAAGATTTGTTGATCCGAAGTGGTGGATGCAGGTTGTGAGCGAAATATAAAATAGGTCATTTTTAATTCCTTTTTTTGAAAACCTGCCATTCTGATGCTGGTTTTCAAAAAATCCGGCGGCGACCATTTGAAATCTATGTGACAGGTATCATTGGCCTTCTCCAGTGCCTGACAGGCGCGGTTATATAGACAGGGCGCCTCGATGAAAAAACCTTCCGACAGCAATTTGTTGCGCAGCAGCAGGAGATCTCGCGAGGTCGACATCAGGGCAGGTTCGATAAAAAGCAGCCGCCCGGCAGGGGTTAATCGAGGCAGCAGGGATTTGACCAGTTTTAGACGTTTTTGAATCCGGTCCGGGTCATCTTGCCAGAGCTCATTCAATACATGCTGGAACGTAATAAGATCAAATTTGGGAAGCATCGCCGGCAATGGATTTTTAGGATTCCAGAGCAGCGTTTGGCATTTTAAATTTTTTTGCCTTGCCAGGCCCTGGGCAAGATCTAAAATCAGGGGATTGCGGTCGGCAAAGGTGATTTTGGTCTTGAACAAATCAGCACAGGCAGCTCCGATCGGACCTGCGCCGGACCCCAGTTCCAGCACCGATTCGGGCCGGATGGAATGGGACTTTAAGATATAGCGCGCCTGTATATAGGAAACCGGCCAATAGAAAAGTAGATAGGCGCCAAGAAGATCCGGATCTTTAAAATAATCCTGACCCGAGAGTTTTCTCTCCCGGGTAAGGCCATGAGAAAGCATCCGGACCCCCCTAGTCAGCCTCTGGATCTCCGATGCGGTCAGAAAGGGTTGTTTTTCTTGGCAGCGGGATTGCCGCCGCCAGGACCGGATTAAATGGGGGAACCAGGCTGTGAGTTCGGTTATGGCCAATTTGTTGCCCTGTTTAGATTATCCCTTTTCTATATTATAAGGCCAGAGTGTCTTATTTACCGGGACACGCGGATACCTGGTCATATCCTGAACCCTGACAGCCGTTCCCTCATCCTCTTTCCTGAGCAGATTCCGGAACCTGGCCGAATAACCACCCATCATCCCGCTGGGCATCTGGAAACCTTCTCCACCCCCTCCCATGCCTCCTCCCATTGACGGCTGACCCATTTCTCCTCTACGCCCTTGTCCTTCAGGCGCAGCCCCCTGACCACGG
>JBFYXR010000264.1:0-3597 GCA_041310455.1 Desulfobacteraceae bacterium
GGAAATAAGACCACCGCCGGCCAGTGCGGCTGTCCCTTTCAGAAAACCTCTTCGGGAAATGCCATTCTGTTCGCTTCTTTGGTCACTCATGGGTTTTTCTCCTTTCTGCTAATCTCTGCAAAATCTAAGGGTTTGTAAAGAGAGGCTTATTAATGGAAACCAGACTGTCCCTGGTCGCAGGATTGACCCGATGAAAATATTACTGAAAAGGATTTTTTCTGACTTGATATCATTCGAATCTCTTTCCATTCCTTTGACTTTCTGTAGAAAAAAATTAGGGGCATAGCACGGATTCGAGCCATTATCCGGCTGCCGCTTCCTTGTATTCGCTGCGGACGAACTGGTGACATATTACAGTAATAGCGATACTCTTATTGTAATGATCATCGGAATGAGTAGAATAATTTGAAAAAATATATAAACTATTTACGATTATTCTTCAATAAATGATTTTAATCTGTCCCGATTAGAAGCCTCATTACCCTAATAGTTCTTCCTTCACTCTTGAAACAGACTACTCCTCTTGTGGCTCAATCTTATTTCCGGTCGAAATAATGACAAATTGAGCCTCAAGACACCATTGACAGTTCAATCCTAATAAGTATAGTCTCCAAAGTATCTCTGCTATTTTGCGGCATGACCGCAGCAGGAGTAAACCTTGAATGATATCCGGTATAGTGGCAGATGGCCCACGGATAAATGACAAGTTTTCACATGGGGGAATCTGACAAAATGAAAGCCTTGCCCATAACAGGAATCACAATGGGAGACCCTTCCGGCATAGGGCCTGAGATCATAATAAAGGCATTGTCGGATCCGGGGATCTATGCCTTTTGCAGACCTGTTGTGTTGGGCGATCCGGCCGTTTTGTCCCTTTGCCTTAAATATGCCCATGATTCGTCTGTCAGGATAAGGGAGGTCTCTGCCCCTGAAATGTCGGAAGGCCTACCAGGACAGATAGACCTGATTCCTCTTTCCATGCTGGAGCCGCAAAGCGCTGTCCCCGGAAGGCCCTCAAAGGAAGGCGGGAGGGCAATGGCAGGATATATCATCAATGCCGTGGAGCTGGCAATGTCAGGGAAAATCTCCGGCATGGTGACATGCCCGATAAACAAGGCCCTGCTGAATGATGCGGGATACATGTTTGAGGGGCATACTCAACTGATCGCAGATCTTACAGGCGCGAAGGATTATGTGATGATGCTTGCAGGCGAACGGCTCCGCGTGACCCTTGTGACTATCCACTGCGCCCTGAAGGAAGTCCCCTACAGAATAAACAAAGAGAACATACTGAAGACAATCAGGGTTACAAATAGCGCATTGAGGGATGATTTCGGCATCCAAAGGCCAAGTATAGCAGTGGCCGCACTTAATCCCCATGCAGGCGAATCAGGCATGTTCGGGACAGAGGAGGAAGAGATAATCCTTCCCGCGGTTCGCATGGCTGAGAAAGAAGGGATCAACGTCCATGGACCTCTCCCTGCCGACAGCCTTTATTTCAAGGCGCTATCAGGCCAATTTGACGCAGTGGTCAACATGTACCACGACCAGGGCCTGATCCCGTTAAAGATGATCCATTTCTCCGACGGCGTCAATGTCACCCTCGGCCTCCCCATAGTGCGGACATCAGTGGATCACGGCACTGCCTATGATATAGCGGGAAAAGGCGTGGCAGATCCGGCAAGCCTGAAGGCGGCAATAAAAATGGCGGCAGAGATGATAAAAAATAGGCTTAAGGCACAGGGCGCAAGGAAAGATAAAAGACTGGATTCCGCGGTCAAGCCGCAGAATGACGGATAAGGTAATGCGCTCACGGCAGATAAAAACGAGGAGCAAGGTACAGGGGGCAAGGCGTGAGGAAGGAACTGGTTTTGCATTTACCTTGCGCCTTGAGCCATGCGCCATGCGCCACTAATTACATCGTCATAATCAAAAACAGCTGAGGAACCACATTGACCTCAGTATTTCAAAGGTTCGGTTCATGCCCACAGACACCATAAAGATAAGAGGCGCCAGGGTACACAACCTCAAGAATATATCACTGGACATCCCCAGGGACAAGATGGTTGTTATCACGGGCCTTTCAGGGTCAGGAAAGTCCTCCCTTGCCTTTGACACCATCTACGCCGAGGGACAGAGGAGGTATGTGGAGTCCCTCTCCGCCTATGCCCGCCAGTTCCTTGAGCAGATGGACAAGCCTGACGTAGACTATATCGACGGCCTCTCCCCTGCCATAGCCATTGAACAGCGTGTCTCAAGCAAGAACCCCCGGTCCACCCTCGGTACTGTAACGGAGATATATGACTACCTGAGGCTCCTGTTCGCGCGCATAGGCCGCCCCCACTGTCCGCAGTGCGGCATGGAGATCGCGCCTCAGACCACGCAGCAGATAGTGGACAGGATCATGGACCTGAAAAAGGATACAAAGATACAGATCCTCGCGCCTGTTGTCGAGGGCAGGAAGGGCGAACACGGTCATCTCCTGGACAAGCTCCGCAAGGACGGATTCACCAGGGTCAGGGTTGACGGGGATGTCAGGCTGCTTGAAGATAAAATAACCCTGGACAAGAACAAAAAGCATACCATCAGCGCCATAGTGGACCGGCTGGTAATAGGCAGCGATATAAGGCGGCGGCTCACCGATTCCATGGAGCTCACACTGAATCTCTCAGGCGGCTATGCGGTTATCGATGTAATAGGCTCCGAGGAACTCTTTTTCAGCCAGAAGGCCGCCTGCAAGAAATGCGGGATCAGCATGCCGGAACTCACGCCCCAGCTGTTCTCCTTCAATAACCCACAGGGCGCATGCACTGAATGCGGCGGGCTTGGGATAAAAAGATATCTTGACCCTGACCTTATCGTCCCTGACACGAGTCTTACTCTGAGGGAAGGGGCCCTGGTTCCATGGTCAAAACGTCACTCCATGTATTTTTCGCAGATGCTCGACTCCATCTGCAGCCATTATAAAATAGATATACATACCCCCTTCAGGGACCTCCCGAAAAAGATACAGGAGATTTTTCTCTACGGGTCAGGGGATGAGGAGATCAAGTTCCACTTTGAGCATAGCGACCGGAGACATTACTACAACAGGCCCTTTGAAGGCATAATCCCCAATCTTGAGCGGCGCTACCTGGAGACGGACTCCCCCATGATCAGGGAAGAGATCGAGATGTATATGAGCGAGAAGGACTGCCCCTCCTGCCACGGCGCAAGGATCAAACCCGTAAGCATGGCTGTCAGGGTCGGGGGCATGTCCATTAACATGATCACGGCCCTGTCCATTGAAAATGCGGACGCATTTTTCAATGCCCTCAGCCTTGATTCCAGGGAAGTTGAGATATCAAGGAGGATAGTCAAGGAGCTGAAGGAAAGGATAGGCTTCCTGAAGAGTGTCGGGCTCTCCTACCTGACCCTTGACCGCTCCTCCGCCACCCTTTCAGGCGGCGAGAGCCAGAGGATCAGGCTGGCAACCCAGATAAGCTCCGGCCTTGCCGGCGTGCTCTATGTCCTTGATGAGCCGAGCATAGGCCTGCACCAGAAGGACAATCTGCTCCTGCTGCAGAACCTGAAGCGGCTTAAGGACCTCGGCAACAC
>JBFYXR010000265.1:0-6112 GCA_041310455.1 Desulfobacteraceae bacterium
CTGTTGATCCTGTCTGAATAAATAAAATCATAAAAAGAAAGGAGATCGGTATGGAATCAAAGTTGCAAAGTCTAACAAGAAGAAAGTTCATCATGGTAAGCTCCGCTGCTATTGCATCGCCGCTGCTTTTGAACGCTGCAGGTTCAATGGCTGCGGAAAAAACCGTCGAGACCAGGACGGCATTCAAAATAATCCCCGAACGTTGTATTAACTGTGTCGGCTGTGTTGTCTTCTGCCCCCAAAAAGCTATAAGGTACGGCGGGAATCAGGCCTATCGGATTGACCCTGACAAATGTATAAAGTGCGGGACATGTATGCAATACTGCAACCACGACGCGGTCGTGGATCCCGGCAAGCCTGAACCGGCGGTCAAACTACATCCCCTGAAAACCCTGGAATGCGACCTGTGCGTGATCGGCGGCGGCCCCGGTATCACCGCGGCCGTCAGGGCTGCCCAGGCCGGAAAGAAGGTAGTCATCCTGGAAAAAGGCCCCCAGCTTGGCGGCTGCGCCTATTATGCGGTCGGATTATATGCCAGGGGCTCCAAAGCTCATTTAGCAACCGGCGCACGGGACAACAGGGAAGATGCCATCAAGGAGATCGCGGCGAGGACCAAAAACAAGATTGACCCGGAACTGCTCAGGAAGGCGATATACTCAAACGGCCCGTTTTTTGACTGGTTGATGGAGTTCAAGGACCTGCAGGATCGCTTCACGTTCCAGGGCGGTCCGGCCGGAATGGCCGGTCCAGGCGGATCGGGCGGGGAAAACCCGATGGCACTGGAAGGGCCTGTCAGTGCACTGGGAAATATAGCCGGAGGCAGATTCGGCGCAGGCCGTTACGTTATGAGGGCCCTTCGGGATGCCTGCAAAAAACTCGGCATTACTGTGCTCACACACCACAGAGCAACTGAAATCGTAACCAGTAAAGGCGCAGTCAGCTACGTCATGGCGGACGACCAGGGCGGGCAGACCCGCGTTAACTGCAAGGCCTGTCTGGTCTCTACCGGCGCCTTCCAGTCCAATATAGATATGATAAGAGAATACACTCCGCTGTTCGGTGATATGCGTTTTGGCCACAACGCCCATGGGCTGCCGGAGAACACCGGCGACGGTATGGCCCTGGCTCAAAAGGCCGGCGCTTATATCGACAGGGATGCTATTCGTTTCGACGTTATCGGACAGATACCTTCACCAATGTCGGCGTTCCTGTGCGCCCACTGCAAGACTGATGAGATGAAGATATCACTCCTGGGCAAGCGTTTTACCAATGAGGCCGGCTCCGGCGGGATGATAAGCGAGGCGCTCATTCAGGCCCAGCCCCAGGGCGTAACCTATTCCATCTCGGACCAGGCGCTCTGGGATGAAAGGAACAAGGCTGAACTCGCGAAGGACAAGGGCAAGATTGATGCCTACGTTTTTACTGAGGATATGATGGATGAGATGGACGACTTCCTGAACGCCACCGATCAGCCGCTCATTCGGGCTAATACCCTGGAGGAGCTGGCGGATCAGATGGGTGTAGATACCAGAGTTTTTGTCGCTACGGTCAAGAGGTACAACCAGTTCTGTGAAAATGGCAAAGACGAAGACTTCGGCAAACCTGCCGGGAGCCTCCATGCCATCAAGACCCAGCCCTTCTATGCAGTACGCAACCTGGTCCACCCCCACGGCGGTTGCTGCGGTGTAGCCGTCAACGCAAATATGGAGGTTAAAGCTGCTAAGGGTGTAGTTAGCGGCCTTTACGCATCAGGCGATGTGGTAACGCCATCCCTAGGCACCCGTGCGAACATCCTTCACGACCTGACCTGGGCCTTCACCGGTGCTTACATGGCTTCGGACAGTATCCTGGAATATCTGAAAACTAAAGCCTGACGACCGCAAAAGGTTTTAAAACATAAAAGCGGGGGAACCATTATCAGATAACAATTTAACGAAGGAGAGAATCATGCGAAAAATTTTATTTTTAACAACTCTGCTTGCATTCATATTGACATCATCAGCCTGGGCAGCTGACATTTCCGGAAAATGGACACTCAAGATGTGGGGGGCAGGGGCGGAAGAATCAGTGCCTCTGGTTATTAAGGCTGCTGGTGAGAATCTTACAGTTACCTGTACCCACCCGACGTTCAAGGAGATGACCGGAACAGGAACCTTGAAAGGGGATTCAATATCCTTTAACCTTAAATCATCTTCCATGGAAATCGGTTTTACCGGAAAAGCTGCAGGGAATAAGATGGCAGGGACCAGAGAGGTCAAGAGTGCTCGCAGTGGCGGTTCTGGTGGAGCAGCTGGTGGTGCCTCAGGCGCGCAAGGTCAGGCTCCTGCCGGCGGACAAGGTGCTCAAGGCGGGCAGGCTCCAGCTGGCGGTCAGGGTGGGGCTGCAGGCGCCCAGGGTGCTCAAGGCGGTGGACAAGCCTCTGCAGGTGGGGCTCAAACACAAGGTTCCGAAGCCTGGACAGCAGAGAAGAATTAATCTTCAGATATAAAAGATCATCATTCAGCCCCCACCAAAACAATCGTTCTGGTGGGGGCTGTTTTATTTACCTGCCCAGGTGTTCCAGGAGTGCCTTGAGTGCGGT
Organism: Desulfobacteraceae bacterium; assembly: GCA_041310455.1. GTDB lineage: Bacteria > Desulfobacterota > DSM-4660 > Desulfatiglandales > HGW-15 > JAFGIC01. Next base: position 2,582 of record JBFYXR010000265.1, read on the forward strand.
TATCTCATTTTTATTGGATAGTTCTCTTCGGAGCTTCACCATCTCCTCATATTCCAGGGGGTCCAGCAGGAGATGTTCCTTCCGGGTGCCGGATTGAGTGATATCGATGGCCGGCCATAATCTTTGTTCAGCACACTTCTGACTGAGTACGAGGTCCATGTTGCCGGTGCCTTTGAACTCCTGGTAGATGATATCATCCATTCTGCTGCCGGTATCTATCAAAATTGAGGCAATAATTGTCAAAGATCCTCCATTATCTATGTTGCGTGCGGCGCCGAAGATCCTCCTGGGCATTTCCATGGCATTTGCACCAAGGCCGCCGGTAAGGGTCTTGCCGTGACTTTGCGTGTCGGCATTAAATGCACGCGACAACCGAGTCAGCGAATCGATAAAAACAACCGCATCAATACCGGTCTCGGCCAGACGAACTGCCGCACTCACGGTCATCTTAGTAATTCGCAGATGCTGTGAAATACTATGGTCAGCAGAGGAGGAGAGCACATATGCATGTTTAAGGCCTCTCCTGAAGTCCGTGACCTCCTCCGGCCTTTCATTGACCAGCAGCATAAAGACCACAACCTCCGGATGATTGATTATAATGGAATTGGCCATGTGTTTTAAAATGGTCGTCTTGCCGGATTTGGGAGGGGCTATGATCAAACCTCGCTGCCCCCTTCCAATGGGCACGATCATATCCAGCGCCTTCCCCATGATATCATCCGGCCCCTGGGCGAGTTTAAGCCTTTCAGACGGGCTGATACTGACTACACTCTGCAGTGACTTTATTTTCGAATAATCTTCTAATGGTCTCTGATTTATTTTTTCAATTTCAGTGAGTGTCAGATTCTTATTTTTACCGTCACCCGTTACACCGACACCTTCAATAAAGACGCCTTCCTGAAGATTGAACTTTTGTATCAGGTTAGCCGGAACGAAGGCATCCTCCGGGTCCGGCTGAAAATTATTTTCAATGGATCTCAAAAAACCAAATTTACGATCCAGTATCTCCAGATGTCCTTGTACAGGGTTCATTATTTGACTCCCAACTGTGATGATTGTTAAATAAAAAGCTTAACATTTAATCCGCATATTATACAAGCTTCAAGACGCGGAACTGACACTTTTTACAAAGTCCGATGTTTCCTGCCAAGGCAAGATTGGGCGTTCATCTTTATTGAATCCTCTCCCACATTTCCCGTTTCTCCGATTCCCCGCCTCAGTCCTTTCCTTAACCTCTCAATTTCTAATCTTCTCATCTTCATCTTTTCCCCCTCCCGCCTTACGACTCACGCCTCACGATCTTTAAGCCTTCTTAACTTCTCAACATCCCACCTTCTCATCTTCAGCTTTTTTTTCCTTGACTCCCCAACCCATTTGTCCGATTATGCCCCTATTCATGCCTTTTTTAAACAGTGCACCTATCCGAAAGCACCAATTTTCGGATTCATAATATCAACCATCAGTCCTGCCAGAGCAGGATAATCTTTTAAACTGTCGTCTGTCGTCCCTGTCCGCCGAAGCTTCAGCGTAGGTGGATGTCATCTGTCTCGTTCGATATGCTCAAGACCCTGAGTTCAAAGCCGAAGGGATCTGTTATTTGAATGCCTTATATCATTAATCTGGGGACCTAAAGATTCTCCAGTTAAGCTTCATCATAATGTACCGATTTTCTGGCTGCTGTTATCTGTGTTAAATGGGACGTTGTTGACTAGGTTGACATGCGTTAAATGGGACGTTGTTGACTAGGTTGACAAATTATGGACTATTTATCGTAAGCAACCAGGGTCACCCATTAAAGGGTTAGCACGGGAAAATTAACCAATAGACAAAGGAGGTAACGGCAACATGTCTCGAAATCGTGTAAATCTGAGCAGACGTAAGTTTTTGGCATCCAGCACTTTCGCTATTGCATCTCCAGCACTTATGAAGGCCTCTGTCGGCTTGCTTTCCGCAGAGGCTGCTCCACAAGATTCAGTCAAGAAAACAGCTGAGAGTATAGCAGACCTCGTTATTATTGGAGGGGGCGGTAGCGGCCTCGCAGCTGCAGTAGCTGCTGCAGAGCAGGGAGTGAAGAAAATAGTTATCATGGAGACATTGGATGCAATCGGGGGCAATTCGGTTTATGCAGGGGGGATTTTTGGCGCTGGAAGCAAGGTATTGGAACAGAAAAAAACAGGCATGCGGATGGCCAAGGATGAAGCCTTTAAGACCATGATGGAGGCGGGCCGCTGGAGACTTAACGCCCCCTTGCTGCGCACTTTGATAGACGGATCAGGCGAGACTGTCGACTGGCTTGCTGAACAGGGAGTTGATTTTGGATTGATGCCATCGATGCCAGGAAATCGCGGCGGAACTCCTGCAGGTGAAGCGCCACAAGCCGGTTCAAGAGAATCGAGTGACGGCAAAAATTCTGCCGGTGTTAAAATTGGTAGTGTTATAGTGCAGACGCTTATTAAGCGCAGCAAGGAATTGGGCATTCAATTTCTTACGCAAACCAAGGCAAAGCAGCTGCTTAAGGATAGCAGCGGCAGTATAACGGGAGTTCTGGCTGAACAGAAGAACGGGGGCCTCAAAATCTCGACAAAGAGTTGTATTATTGCCACGGGAGGTTTCTCCGGTAATGTTGAAATGCTGAGCAAGTATCTTCCTCCTTTCGAGGAGGGCGACGACGTTTTTATTGGAGGTATAGCCCATAAGGGAGATGGGATTAAAATGGCCGAAGAAGCAGGCGCGGGCCTGGAGCCCAGGGGTGCCACTGAATTTTCCGTAGATCGATTTCATGAATCGCGTTATTTGCCGTTTATTGCAATGAAAAGGTCTTTACTTTCAGTGAATAAAAAGGGAGAGCGAATTCCCGATAATACGAATAATGTCTGGAGACAACCCGGAAAGACTGCTTATTTAATTTTTGATGAAAATATGAAACAAACATTTTATAAGGAGGAGGCTCCGGAGTCCGATAGAAAATATTTCGGCGCCGCTCCATGGGCTGAAAAAAAAGGTGTACTGACGGATGTATGGGCAAATGCGGAGAACGACCTGCAATTGTTCGCGAAAAAGGGTAAGGTTAGGATTACGAATTCATGGGATGAAATGGCTGAATGGATGGGCGTGTCACCGGATATATTGAAAGGAACGGTGAATGAATATAATGCGGGCTGCGATAGCGGGAATGATGCTTATGGCCGTGATAAAGGATCTCTTGCCCCTTTGAGAACACCACCTTACTATGCGATTAAAAGCTGCCTGAATCTCCTGGTAACCCATGGCGTTATAAAGACTAACGATAGGATGCAGGTCAAGGATGCCAATGACGATCCCATCCCGGGTCTTTACGTGGCCGGTGATGATATCGGTGGTGTGGATGAGGATATTTACGCGGGGATGGGCGGTCATTCCATAGGTTTCGCAATTACCAGCGGTCGCCTCGCTGGACTGAATGCCGCATCGTTTTTAGCAAAGGCTTAATGTAATAACGGTGTCAGGTCTACACATTTGACAATCAATATTTTTCTGTCAAATGTGTAGACC
>JBFYXR010000266.1:0-6280 GCA_041310455.1 Desulfobacteraceae bacterium
CGTCCCGGCCCTTTAATGTTTGACAAAAGGTCTTCTCCTGAACCGGCAGACATTCACTGAAACCTGCCTCGCATACCCCCTTGATTATATCCTGATCTAAATCAAACTCTGAAAATCTCATAATTACACGGAAGTTTCCAACTCCTTTCTATTGAAAACAAGTATGCGCGGACGGTCGGAAAAGACCACTTCCATCTGTTTATTAAGGGCGCTGATCACAATCCCCATGCCGAATGTATTATGATCAATTACGTCTTCCACCCTGAATGATCCCGACATGGTGTAACGCATCGGCTTCTTACCCTTGTATCTCTCCGTCAACAGCTCAAAGTCTCTTTCAGGATCGATCTTTTTGGGCTTTACAGTCTTCTTCCTGGGCGCCTTTATCTTTTCAGGCTGGTATTTATGTTGGCTTGCGCAGGTCAGGCATTTCACCTTTTCAATAATGCCCTCGGCATTTCTGGAAACTACCTCATGTTCAAGCAATGTCTTGCATTTCGTACACTTGGAGACTACCTTTTCGTCTAAAGGCATATTGTCTTTATTATCTGTCATTATTCTACCTCCGATATTGGATATTGTTATTAAACAAACCTGTTGCCCCGCTGATGAAAACATCAGGACTAATCCAGCCTATAACAGGCATAGCCGAAAAAGGGACAGGATTTCATTCTGAAGAAAAAAGCCATCTCTTTTAAAGGATTGACCGATCGCGGGCTTGCTGGTGTGCGGTTTACACGATCTTTTTCTCAGTCAGCAGGATGAGTAAAAAAGATCAGAAGATCATAAAAGCCAACAGGGCTATCTATATAAGCGACGCTCAAAATTTTATTATTGATTATGTATATCCGTTCTTAAAATTTTCCATGAATATGCTGGAAGACTTAATTGAAAAAGATTATATAAAATTATTAAAAATCATCTTCTATCATTAATAACTTTAAATTACATTTTATCAACTTTTAAGATTTTTAGTATATTTTAATTTAATTAAAAAAATAAATCAAGCTTTATTAATTTTTTAAAAGTATAACCCTAATAAAAAAGTTTTCACTGAAAATTAATGTAGTATACTGGGAGTAAAAGGAGAACAAAATATGAAGCGCTTTCAGTTCCTTGGCAATCCGCCTTACTCAGATCAATATTGATTCATGAGGCAGGGGATGTCTCTTTCAGCCTCATCCGGCCATGATTTTCCCAGCAGTTTTCACATATGCCGGGAATGAGATGCCCTGCAGGGGAATCATAAAGGAAAAAACAGCTGCGTGAAGACTGGCATGTTTTACATGAACGCTTAACACCATCTTTAACACACCCGAACATCGAATTACAGATAATACAATATCTCCTCATTCCAAAATCACCTGCTTTAAATTTAGTCTATGCCGCCTACAACCGCTACCGGATCGGTTGAAAGAAAGGTTATTCAACCGTATGTCTCAGTTAGCTTTTTATATAGCAAGCAGGATGCCGTTTCCTGTTGCATGGCCCCTAAAATAACAATTTTTTTTCATTTTAATATCAACATCTTAAACAATATTTCCTTACATGGACGCCCATATCAGATAACGATTAAGATTAGTGTGTAAAAATTTACCACTATTTATGAAAGAAATTTCTATTTATTGGTATGAATTCACATATATTTGAAAGGCAATAACATACTGCGCCTCCGGTGATATCCTGCGGTTTCAGCTTCAAAGGCACCCGTTACGGTCCCAATTTTCACAGGGGCGTACCCATCATATCATTTGTGTCATTCCCGGGAATGAAGTACTATCAGCCAGGACTTAAGACAAAAAAATAATCAATGACGCTTGGGATATAAACAAAGAGGATAAACCTAAAGAAAGATGGATACAGCTCTTAATATCGGTGCAATCCTAGTAATCCTTGGAATAATTGGAAGCATCCTTCCCGCAATGCCCGGCCCGGTTTTAAGCTTTGCCGGAATTCTCCTGCTGTTCTTTGCGAAGGATTCTGAAACAGTCTCGGTCTGGCCTCTGGTTGTATTCGGCATTTCGCTGTTATTAATAATCCTGGCGGAATATCTGTCTCCGATTCTGGGGGCAAAATTGACAGGGGCAGGGAAAAACGGGATGTACGGTGCGGTTATCGGCGCCTTTACCGGCGTGTTATTTGTTGCACCTATGGGAATATTCATCGGCGCTCTGGCCGGCGCTATCCTGGGGGAATTCTACAGCAGGAGAAAACTGTTAGAATCCTTAAAGGCCGCGTTGGGAATCATACTGGCAGGTATTGTTATGCTGGCCGCCCAGATCATCTATTCCGTTGCAGCTGCCATATATTACTTTTCGAAAATAGCCTGAGATTTATCTTGCTGAAGTCTATATATAAATATCAATATGGTGTTCAGCCGGATCCGGCAGCCCCTGACCTTGGTCTACCCCTTCCAGCAGCATCCTTGCCATGTCCTTCTGAGCCTGCAGGGCCATTTTCAGCACCCGCACATTGACTTGATCCTGCAGTTGAGACTGGCTCATCTGTGACACAGCAGAAGCTATTTCGGTAATCTCGCTCATGGATATCACTCCCATGTCTCACATTAATTGAATCATCGAGACATACACTTATCATTTTATTATTTCTTTTCACCCAAGTCAAAAATAATGTCATCAGCCACAATTGTATTCTGATATAAAAAGGATTATAATATTAAGAAAAGCAATTAAATTTATTTCGTTTTTCACGGTGCCTTCAATGCACATTAAAAAACTTGGAGGTGATAAAAATGGATAACAAACTTCAATATAAAGGCGGGAAACCCCGTTGCAGGTCAGGTATGATAGCAGCCAGCCTGCTGGTGGCCTTTATCCTTGCCGGCTGCGCACATATAATTTCAGAAGAAACCCTGAAGGATGTGGACAGGGGGATCAGTTTTGAACAATTGGTCAAGGATCCCATGCAATATAAAGGAAAAACGGTCCTCCTGGGAGGGGTCATCGTCAAAACAGAAAACAGGAAGGACGGCACCCTGCTGGAACTCTACCAGACCAATCTTGACAATTATGGTGTACCGATAGATGACGATCAGTCAGAGGGCCGTTTTTTAGCCATGGACGAGAGGTTTCTTGACGGTGAAATCTACCGTGCCGGCCGAAGGGTTACAGTTGCCGGAATGGTAGCCGGCGCTGAAATGATAAAGCTGGGGGAGATTGATTACAGCTACCCCTACATTACGGTCAAAGAGATTCACCTGTGGAAAGAGCAGCGCAGGGATGAATATGGACCGCGTTACCGGGATTATGGGGGACCCTTCTGGGGATGGGGATACCCCTGGCGTCGATGGTATTACCCTTACTGGCCATACGCATGGTACGACAATTATTCGGACGACGGGAAGGATACAGGCAGGGTTGTTAATGAAGGCGTAAAAAAAAGTCTGAATAAAAAATAATGGTTTTGTACCGCAATTCCTGATTTTTTTCAATAATCGTCTCTGGTTGTCAGAAGGAGATACACAGCATGAAGAAACAATATATTAAAATCTTGGTTTTTTTCTTTCTTGCCCTGATACTCGCCGGATGTGCGACCGGCATTTCCAGCAAGGCCCGATCGCAGATCACCTATACAGGCCCGTTCAGCTCTGTTCAAACGGATCCGGAAAACTATATTGACAAAACCGTAATGTGGGGCGGCCGGGTTATAGAAGTTAAAGCCGGAAATGAGATGACTGAAATGTTAGTGCTGCAGCTGGAGCTAAGCAATCAGAGGTATCCTGTGGAAAGCGACCGGTCACAGGGACGATTTCTGGTTCGCAGCTCCCGGTTTATGGACCCTGCAATCTATCCCGACGGAACATTAATTACCCTGGTGGGACGCGTGGAGGGCTCGGAGACAAGGCTGATCGGCGAGATGCCCTACGTTTATCCCGTTGTGAGTGTCATAGAGATAAAGAAGTGGAATCCGGGCGATGACCCATCGCCCCGGTTTCATTTCGGAATCGGCATAGGTGCCCGCTTCTGAATTGTCTTTTCTATTGCAGTCGGTCTGCCTTATATTTTTTCAGGGTTTATAGATAATATCATTTGTAATATTTTTTGAAAGGCTGTACTATCCGCAACATTATAAACCCATTTTAAAATTTTTTAAGGAGGACGAGTTATGAACAAAGGGGATTTGATCAATGAATTGGCAAAGGTAACATGCACAAAAAAGGAAGCTGAAGAGGCATTGGACTGCATCCTATCCAGCATCACCAAGGCATTGAAAAAGAATGACACTGTCACACTGGTTGGTTTCGGTACTTTTAAGGTCAGCAAGAGGACGGCCAGGACAGGAAGGAATCCGCAGACCGGCGAAGCGATCAAAATCAAAGCCAAAAAGGTCCCCAAGTTTGTAGCGGGGAAAGGCCTTAAAGACGCTGTTGCATAAATTCGCAAGCTCCTGAATAAAAATCGGAAGGGATATTTTGTATATCTCTTCCGATTTTTTTATTGGATACCTAAAGGCCCCTGAGTGCTGTGACTATCGGCACCCTTGATGCCCGGACAGCGGGAAACAGGCCGCCGAGGAATCCCATTGCCGCTGCGAAGATCAGCCCTTCTATCATGAATGCAGGAGTTATCATAAAGGTGAAGGACAGCTGTGAAAAGGTCTGCCAGTTCATCGTTGAGGCCGCCCGGTTTTTTATGGGAAGGATAAGTAGTATCCCAAAACGCCCGCCGAAAAGGGATATGAAACCCGACTCGGTCACGAATGATATGATGATATGCCTGGTCCGGAAGCCGAGCGCCCTCAGTGTCGCTATCTCCACTGACCTGGCGCTTACGGCGGAATACATTGTGTTTATGGCCCCGAAGATAGCGCCTATGGCCATCACGGAGGCGACAAGGAAACCCAGGACCTTAATAAGTATGGTCAGGACCTCCGACTGCTTTGCATAGTAGTCCGCCTCCCGTTCAGCTGAGACGGTCAGGCGTGGGTCCGCAGCGACGGCACTTTTAAAGGCGTCAAAGGCGTTTTCAGAAGCCAGCCGGACCGTTGCCGACTGAAATACGTTCTGTGGCCTTTTATAGGTCTGGTTGAGGTTGTTCGAATCGCACCAGACCTCCGAATCAAAGGCTGATCCGCCGGCGTCGAAGACCCCTACAACAATCCAGCGCGTACCGCCGAATACAACGGAGCTGTTCAGATCGAATCCCACGTATTCCTCTGATGCCTTCATGCCTACTACCAGCTCATTCAATCCCGGCGTCAGGAAGCGTCCCTTGACAATCCTGATATTGTCACGCACCTTGAGCACGATATCGGACACGCCCCTAACCTGGACATTCACGTCGGTTTTGGTTGACTTCATTGGAAAGGCGGCCACCACTACTACCTCGGGGCTTATCAGTGCCGCGCCCGTATCAGCCTTTTCAATTCCTGTAATATCCTGCACGACCCTGATCTGGTCAAGATACAGGGCGCTGTCCATCTCTGACGAGGCCCCTCCGCGCAGGATTATTGCATTCCTTGCCGACCCTGAATTGATAAGGGTCTTCTGAAACCCGTAGGCCATGGCCAGGACTGCTATAAATACGGCTACGACACCCGCAATGGAGACCACGGCAACAAGAGTGGAGGTCCACCTTACCCTGATGCTCCGGAGGTTATACTGGAAGGGAATAGCCATGATTATACCCTCCTCAGGGCATCAACGATCCTGAGACGCATGGACTGTAAGGCAGGAATGATCCCGGCGGCGAGTCCTATCAGCACGGCGGCAGTCATTCCCATGAAAATGTTTTCAGGGCTGAGGTAGAAAGCGGGAAGAAGTCCGCCCGTGGGATCTCCCCTGAATGTATACAGTTTGGCCATGATCAGCCCGACTGCCCCTCCTGTTACGGCTATGAGTAGCGACTCTGCCAGGACCATGAAAAGTATCCTTGCCCCGCTGAAGCCAAGGGTCTTCATGATGCCTATCTCACTGGTCCGCTCCCTGATGGATATGGCAATATTGCTGCCCGTGATCAGCAGCAGGGTAAAAAATACAACCCCTCCGACCGTCAGTATCAGCAGCCTTATGTTGCCGAACTGCTTGAGAAAGGATGACATGAAAGCCTTCTCGGTTTCAGTAGTGGTTTCATAGGGGGAATTGGCAAACTGGGAATCGATTATGCGGGATACCTCCACTGCGCTGTCAGGGTCGTCAACACGCGCATAATACCAGCCTACCTGCCCCTCCAGCAGATCCGAATTCTCTTCAAGGTATTTGTACTGGAGCCAGAACTGGGATGTATCGTCGGAGGGGCGCTTGCCCTGATATATGCCACGC
>JBFYXR010000267.1:0-9580 GCA_041310455.1 Desulfobacteraceae bacterium
AACCCGAAGATGAAACAATACATCTTCGGCTCACGCAACGGCATTCATATCATAGATCTTCAGAAGACAGTAAAGCTTTTCAACGAGATAAACGAGTTTGTTACCCGAATCGTATCTGAAGGATATACCGTCCTGTTTGTGGGCACAAAAAAACAGGCCCACGACGCGGTGATTGAGGAAAGCGAGCGCTGCGGCATGTACCACGTGGTCAACCGGTGGCTCGGCGGGACACTTACAAATTTCCAGACAATCAAAAAGAGCATTGCCCGCATGAAGGAACTGGAGGCAATGAAACTGGACGGGTCGATCAACCGCTACACCAAGAAAGAAGTCCTGAAGATGGAAAAGGAGCTTCAAAAACTCGAAAAGAACATCGGCGGCATAAAGGATATGGATGAACTCCCCGGGGCCGTCTTTATAGTTGATCCCAAAAGAGAACATATCGCGGTCAAGGAAGTCAAAAAGATGGGCATCCCCGTAATCGCCATAACGGACACGAACTGCGACCCCGATGATATCGATTACATAATTCCGGGCAATGACGACGCCATCAGGTCCATCAAGCTGCTCTGCTCAAAGATAGCCGATGCATGCGTAATGGGCCATGGCCTTGCTGAAGAGAGGATGCGCGCCGAGGCTGAGACGGCCAAGGAGGAAGACAAGGATGTTCAGGACAAACCACAGCCTGCGGAAGATAAAAAGCCGGGTCCGGAAGTCATAGTCGTCAACAAAAAGGAAGATAACGAAGATTACGAAGATGCAGAGGAGTAATACCGTGGAAATAACATCAACACTTGTGAAAGAGCTGAGAGAAAAGACGGGCGTCGGAATGATGGATTGCAAGGTCGCCCTGAAAGAGTGCAATGGAGACATGGAGCAGGCTATCGACTGCCTGAGAAAGAAGGGGATTGCCACTGCCCAGAAGCGCGGGGGGCGCGCCGCAAAAGAGGGGCAGATATGTTCCTACATACATACTGGAGGCAAGATCGGGGTGCTTGTCGAGGTTAACTGCGAGACCGATTTCTCCGCCAAAACTGCTGATTTTTCCGAATTCGTGAAGAATGTCGCAATGCACATAGCGGCCTCCAACCCCCTTGTGGTTGACAGAAAGGATATAACCCCGGAGCTGATCGCCAGGGAAAAAGATATCTACATGACACAGGCCAGGGAGACAGGGAAACCGGCTAATGTCCTTGAAAAGATCGTGGAAGGAAAGATGCAGAAATTCTACGCAGAGGTCTCTCTCCTGGAGCAGCAGTACGTGAAGAATCCTGACATCAAGGTCCAGGACCTTATGAACGAGCTGATCGCGAAGACAGGCGAAAAGGTGGTCATAACCAGGTTTGTACGGTATCAGCTGGGAGAATCGTCTAATGAATAATGCACCTCCCCGTTTCAGGCGCATACTGCTCAAACTGAGCGGCGAGGCCCTGATGGGTGACAAGGCATTCGGCATTGATCCGGATGTGATCGGAGCAATAGCCTCTGAGATCCATGAAATCCATAAAAGGGGCGTGGAGACGGCGATTGTCATAGGCGGGGGCAACATCTTTAGGGGGATGAACTCCTCCGCGTACAGGATGCGCAGGACCCCCGCGGACAATATAGGGATGCTGGCGACTGTAATGAATTCCCTTGCCATGGGCGAGGCGCTGAATAACCTGGACATTGACACACAGGTCATGTCCGCCATTGAAATGCCCAGGGTGGCGGAGACATTTACTGCGAGAAGGGCGGTCGAGCATCTCACTGATAAAAAGATTGTGCTGTTCGCGGCAGGCACGGGCAACCCGTTTTTCAGCACCGACACTGCCGCGACACTCAGGGCGCTTGAGATAGAGGCGGATGTCTTTTTAAAGGCTACCAAGGTGGACGGCGTCTATGACTCGGACCCAGTGAAAAACCCTGAAGCAAAGCTCTTTAACACCCTGACATATCGTGAGTATGTTGAAAGAGGATTGAAGGTCATGGACATGACCTCTATAACCCTGGCCATGGGGCAGAACCTTCCCGTTGTTGTATTCAGCCTCCGAGGCAGGGGAAATATACTGAAAGTTGTTACCGAACAGAATATCGGCACATTAATTTCAGGAGAGACAAAATGAAAGAAGAGATCCTTTCTGAACTGCGCCAGAAGATGGCTAATACCGTCGCGTCCCTTAAAAAGGATTTTCTGCGGATCAGGACCGGCAGGGCTTCAACAGCGCTTTTTGACGGCATAAAGGTCAATTGTTATGAGACAAAGATGCCCCTGGACCAGGTGGCGTCCATTTCAGTGCCTGAGAGCCGTCAGATCACCATCAAGCCATGGGACCAGTCCGTCATCGGAGAGATAGAAAAAAGCATCCTGAAGTCGGAACTGGGGCTCACACCCATGAATGACGGCAAGATAATAAGGATCTCAATACCGCCCCTGACGGAAGAGCGCAGGAGAGAACTGGCCAAAGTTGCGAAAAAGATGTCGGAAGAAGGCAAGGTTGCCATAAGAAATCACAGGCGCGAAGCAAACGAGGTGCTTAAGGAACTCAAGAACGAAAAAGAGCTGTCGGAAGACGAAATGTACAAGGCGCAGGATGATGTGCAGAAGACAACCGACGAATTCATCAAGAAGATTGATGAGGTAACTGCCGAAAAAGAGAAAGAGATTATAGAATTTTAAACCCCATTCTTTTATTTATTCTTCACTTTTCCCCATTGCCGGAGAAACAACTCCACCCGCGGATATTATGAAGGGCGCTGTCGTTTGCTGTTGCCTAAAAGACTGATAAGATATATAAATTAAAAGCTAAACTTTTCCCCCTGCCTCAGGAGGAAAAGACACAAAAAGATGAGAAATATTGGAACGCTATGAGCATAGATACGGAAAAATTACCTGAGCATGTCGCCATCATTATGGACGGAAACGGAAGATGGGCCAGACAGAGGGCCATGAACCGCGTGCTGGGCCATGAAGAGGGCACGGAGTCCGTCAGGGTAATAGTTCGTACAAGCAGGGAGATCGGCATCAGGTGGCTGACCCTCTACGCCTTTTCAGAGGAAAACTGGAAAAGGCCCAAGTATGAAATAACCGCCCTGATGGGGATACTGAAGAGATTCCTGAAAAGCGAATTGAAAGAGATGATGGACAACAACATAAGGTTCATGGCCATCGGCAGGATCAGCAGGCTCCCTGATGATGTGCGCAACCTGATTGAGGAGACCACGGCGAAGACCTCCGGAAATACCGGCATGACCCTCATCCTGGCCCTCAGCTACGGCGGCAGGCAGGAGATATTCGATGCCGTGCAGAAGATAGCGAAAAGGATCGTTTCAGGGGACATTCAGCCCTCAGACATTAATGAAGGCCTTATCGCCGGGTTCCTTTATACCGCCGGCATGCCTGATCCTGACCTGCTTATCAGGACCAGCGGTGAATACAGGGTCAGTAATTTTCTGCTCTGGCAGATAGCCTACACAGAGATATATACTACACCGGTTCTCTGGCCTGACTTCAGAAAGGCGGAATACCTTAAGGCAATCGAGGATTACCAGAATCGGGAGAGAAGGTTCGGCGCTGCGGGGTAAAAAAATAAACTCAATAAAACCTGAACCAAAGCTCCTCCCCCTGTGAGGGGGAGGTTGGGAGGGGGTCTTGAAATATAAATAATCGGACATGCTTCAAGAGACCCCACCTTGGTCCTCCCCTGAGAGGGGAGGTAAGTAACTAAAAGACTTTGCCAAAATGATCGGCAATATTAGAGCGTTGTGAATAAGCGGAAGGGTTTTTTAAATGCATTTTAAACGATGGATAACCGGCTTAATCGGCGCTGCTGTTCTGGTCTTCCTGATATTCATCAGGACCAGATGGCCCTTCTATATCTTTCTGTTTGTCACATCGCTGATAGGCCTCAATGAATTTTTTAATATAACCTCAAAAGGCCTGCCACGGTTTTTAAGATTTTCCAGCTATGCCCTGACCCTTATCCTGTTCCTGATCATTGCACTAAAACATGTTCTCCTTCTGCCTTCAGCTGTTTTTTTGTTCCTGGCAGTCCCGCTGATCTTTCAGATGTTAACCTATGCCTCGTTTGAGAAAAAATGGAATAATGAGGATATTGTCAAGGCTGTTATCGGACCTGTGTACATCTCTCTCCCGATTTCAATGCTTATCTTTATCGATATGGGAGCTGATGGAAATTTATGGATATTTTTCCTGCTGGCGGTTATCTTTGCTAATGATACGGGCGCCTTTTACGCCGGAAAGACACTGGGGAGGCATAAGCTTTACAGAGAGGTGAGCCCAAATAAGACCTGGGAAGGGGCAGTCGGAGGGCTGGTTCTCGGTTTAATTGTCGCCTGCATCCTCCTCAGGCTGAAAATATTTGACTTTCATACCATGGACATGGGCATAATCTGTCTGGTCATTATGCTTTCTATAGCGTCGCAGATAGGCGATCTTGTTGAGTCCATGATCAAAAGGATATACAGCATAAAGGATTCCGGCGGAATTCTGCCCGGACATGGCGGGTTGCTTGACAGGATAGACGGGCTTCTCTTTGCCGTACCTGTGTTGTATGTGTATGTGGCGGTCATTTGATATTAACGGGATTAATTAAAAGGGGTCGGTTGTCTGAGGGAAATGAATCAAGGCGCAAGGCTTAAGGCGCAGGGGAAAGAGTCGAGGAACAGGGAGCAGAGAACATAGTGCTTGCCTTGCGCCTTATGCCTTACGCCCTGAGCCGGCTGAATTGATATCAGGGGCCTGACTGACACACAACTGTTGCTGTATATACATGGAGATACATACATGACAATAAACAAATTCGACAAACCAAGGGTCCTTGTAACAGGAGGTGCAGGCTTTCTGGGGTCCCATCTCTGTGAAAGGCTGCTGGATGAGGGGTGTTACACCATATGCCTGGACAACTATTTCACGGGCCAGAGAAGGAATATATTCCACCTGATGGGCAACAGGAATTTTGAGGTAATAAGGCACGACATCGTGAACCCGGTATTTCTGGAGGTGGACCAGATATACAACCTTGCCTGTCCCGCATCACCCGTCCATTATCAGTACAACCCCGTCAAAACCACAAAGACAAGCGTAATGGGCGCCATAAATATGCTGGGGCTGGCAAAAAGGGTCAAGGCCAGGATACTCCAGGCCTCGACAAGCGAGATATACGGCGACCCTGCCGTTCACCCGCAAAGGGAGGAATACTGGGGGAATGTTAATACAATCGGCATAAGGGCCTGTTATGATGAAGGCAAGAGATGCGCAGAGACCCTCTTTTTTGATTACTACAGGCAGAACCATGTGGACATCAGGGTTGTCCGCATATTCAACACCTACGGCCCCCGCATGCACCCCCATGACGGAAGGGTTGTAAGCAATTTTATCGTGCAGGCATTGAAGCATGAAGATATCACCATGTTCGGGGATGGATCCCAGACCAGGTCCTTCTGTTATGTGGATGACATGATTAACGGTCTTGTAGGCATGATGAACGGCCCGGAAGGGTTTGTCGGCCCCGTAAATCTCGGCAACCCGTCAGAATACAGGATTCTGGAGCTTGCCCAGCTGATCATAAGGCTGACCGGTTCGGGGTCAAAGATCATTTTTCAGCCCCTTCCAATGGATGACCCGAAGAGGCGCAGGCCTGATATAGGCCTTGCCAGGGAGAAACTCGGATGGGAACCCAGGGCCGATGTGGAGGAAGGGCTTAAAAAGACCATTGATTATTTCAGGAGCATTATCTCGGAGATATGAAAAGGATAACCATACTAGGTTCGACCGGCTCCATCGGAGCCAGCGCCCTCAATGTGATCGCGGCCAATCCCGATGAATACATGGCGGTCGCCCTTGCAGCGGGCAATAACGTGGATCTGCTCTTTGAACAGATAAGGGTGTTCCAGCCTGTCGCGGCGGCCGTCTCAAGGGAGGATCTGGCAAAGACACTCAGGGGCAGGCTCAAGGGGCATTCGAAGACAGAGGTCCTTTCCGGTCCGAAGGGATTTGCTGAACTCGCTGCCCTTGAGGCAGCTGACACGGTTATTTCAGCCATGAGCGGGGCCTCCGGTCTGGTCCCCACATATGAGGCCATAAAGGCCGGAAAGGGGATGGCCCTTGCGAATAAGGAAACCATGGTAATGGCAGGCTCCATAATCATGGATCTCGCTAAGAAAAAGAACATCTCCATCCTGCCCATCGACAGCGAGCACAGCGCCATATTCCAGTCCCTTCAGGGCCACAGGAGAGAGGACCTTAAAAGGGTAATCCTCACGGCATCCGGAGGCCCCTTCAGGAATATGCCCCTGGAAGAGATGAAGGATGTAACCCCTGCACGGGCATTAAAGCACCCAAACTGGAACATGGGCAGGAAGATCAGCATAGACTCGGCAACCCTTATGAACAAAGGGCTGGAGGCAATTGAGGCAAGGTGGCTCTTTAACCTTTCCATGGACCAGATAGATATACTGGTGCACCCTGAGAGCGTCATCCACTCCATGGTAGAATACATGGATGGCTCCGTGATAGCTCAGATGGGGATACCGGACATGATAACTCCGATATCCTATGCCCTCTCCTATCCCAGGCACGTAAAGACGAATCTCCCTCCGCTCAGGCTTGAGGAGGTCGGGAAACTGACCTTTGATAAGCCGGACATGGTGAGGTTCCCTTGCCTTTCACTTGCCCTGAAGGCTATTGAGACAGGAGGGAGCATGCCCGCTGTAATGAACGGAGCCAACGAGATAGCAGTCGAGTCATTTTTAAGCAACAGGATCGGATTCCTCCAGATACCGGCCCTCATAGAGAAGACCATGGATGCCCATGACCCCTTTGAGCCGGACGGAATTGAGGCCATAATGGAGGCTGATGACTGGGCACGCAGGACCGCGGGAAAGGAAGTACAAAGGCTGGGGTCTTGATCGGGGTAAAATAATTATTAAGTTCATGCATAAAAATTTTTTTAAAGGTTTTTACAGATGGAAATGATAACGGAATTTTTTCAGGGTACAGGCAATATTCTGCTGTATTATATATTGCCTTTTGTTGTTGTCCTGGGCGTAATGATATTTTTTCATGAACTCGGTCACTTTCTTGTTGCCAAGTATTTCAACGTAAAGGTGCTTCAGTTTGCCCTTGGCTTCGGCCCCAGGATAATAGCCAGAGAGTATGGAGAGACGGAATATTCCATACGCTGCATACCTCTCGGCGGTTTTGTCAAGATGCTCGGGGAGGACGTCGAGGAGGAGAATGCCGCCAGGCTTTCTCCGGAGGACGAGAAGCGGGCCTTTAATAATCAGCACGCCCTCAGGAGGATAGCCATTGTTGCAGCAGGACCTGTATTCAACCTGATCCTTGCCCTGGTATTGTTCTGCGGCATGTTTATCGTATCAGGTGACTCCATAACGACTGCCGAGGTAGGCAAGGTGCTCGAAGATTCCCCTGCATACAGCGCGGGCCTCAAGGAGGGAGATGTCATCATTTCCATGGACGGCCGGGAAGTAAAAAAATGGGATGACATCAAGTCACTGATACAGGATAAGGCCGGCATGTCCATACCAATTACCGTGCAAAGGAATGGAGAGGCTGTAACCCTCAGCATAACACCGGAAGAGGGAACCGGCACCAACGAATTCGGTGAGGAGACAAAGACGGTCCAGATAGGGATCGGCAGCGCATATAAGTCTGAAAAGGTCAAACTTAACCCCCTTCAGGCCATAGTGGAAGGCTCAAAGTATACATGGATGTGGATCAGGCTTACATGTCTTGTAGTGGTTAAACTTTTTGAAGGGGTTGTATCAGTCAAGACCCTGGGCGGTCCCATAATGATAGGACAGCTTACAGGGGAGATCGTTAAGGAAAACGTAGGCTACCTTATCCCGTTTATGGGCATCATAAGCATCAACCTGGGGATACTCAATCTTTTCCCCATCCCTATTCTCGACGGAGGAATGATAGTCTTTCTGATTGTCGAGCTCATCATGGGCAGGCCCCTGAGCCTCAAGAAGCGGGAGATGGCGCAGAGGATAGGCTTTTCACTCCTTATAGCCCTTATGATCCTTGTGTTTTACAATGATATTCTGAGGATGTTCCAGCCGACGCCATGATACTAGCGATCAATACCTCCACCACTCAGTTCAGCCTTGCCCTTGTCAGGGTGACGGGCGAGGTGCTAGCCGAATACCTGATATCTCCTGGCGAAAAGAATTTCAAGACCTTCATGCCGGCAGTTTATTCCATATTTGAGGCATGCGGGAAGGACATCAACGGGCTTAAGGCGGTGGCGGTCGCAAGCGGGCCGGGGAGCTTTACGGGCCTGAGGGTCGGACTTTCCATGGCAAAGGGCGTGGCGCAGGGGCTTGACATCCCAATCATCGGCGTATCCAGCCTTGAGGCAATGGCAAACCAGATGCCTTTCCTGAAATACCCGCTTTGCACACTGATGTCATCAAGAAGGGGTGAAGTCATATTCGCCATTTTTAAATGGGATGATGCAAAAGGCATGACGAGGGTGACCGGGGACCAGTCCGTGACCTTCAGGGACCTGGCAGGATTCATCAAGACCCCCACCTGTTTTATAGGCAATAACTTCCCAGCGCAGGAGCCCGCGATAAAAGAGCTGCTTGGCGATAACGTCCTTGCAGCCCCGTCGCATCTCTGGGGCCTGAGGGCCTCATCGATCGGGGCTTTCGGCCTCAAGCGCTTTATCAATAAGGATTTTGACAGCATCACGGACCTTGTGCCCGAATACCTCCGCCCACCCGATATCAGGCCAGCCCCCTTTGCCTGATGCTTCGAATGAAGCCTCAACCCTATGGGCGCCGGGAGCTACAGTCATGTAACTCCCGGTTTATATTGCGTTGCAGTTTTATTTGGAGCTTTTTTTGAGCCAGAGAATAACATTGCCGGTATAGGTCTTACCGCTTTTAATTTCTGTTTTAGCGCCGTTCACCTTCATTTCTACGGCAAGTCCTTCAGGAGCGGCAATGCTTCCGCTATCAATTGTCAGGCTGGAAAGGTAGCTGGTGCCGGTGACGGTCCAGACAGAGCCGTTGGTCAGGCTTACAATTACCCCGTTGTTTACAGCCTTGGCCGGGGTGTTGATCACGTCGCCCAGATATGTGGCGTTTTTAGAGACGATGACGCCCTCGTAGAGTTTGTACTTCTTCTGGCCGACCACTACATAATCCCCCTTCGCAACTGTTGCGGGTGTGAAGACCATCGAACTGCCGCCACCCGGCATGCCGCCAGCTGCACCACCCGGGGCGCCGCCTGCGCCTTCAGGCATGCCGCCTGCTGCACCACCCGGAGCGCCGCCTGCGCCGCCGGGCATACCGCCGTCAGCTGCACCACCCGGAGCACCGCCTGCGCCGCCCGGCATATCACCGCCTCCTGCGCCGCCCGGCATGCCGCCTCCGAACATGCCCTGTTTGGCCTCCCATTTTCCATCTAGCTGATACCCGTCTGCATTGACGGCAATCTTGTTGCCGTCCTTGTCTTTTTCGCGGGCGAAGTAGAAGGAGTAGTTTCTGTGAATAGCGTTGGCGGAGGAGATGACGCCGGTCAGGTTGACTTTATCAAAGCTGAGAACAA
>JBFYXR010000268.1:0-7507 GCA_041310455.1 Desulfobacteraceae bacterium
CCGTGGATATTACGGCCTGCCTTAGAGTCTCATTATCCTTATTAAGATAGAGCCTGTTTTTAGCCGTATCGACTATAAGGTACACACCCTTAGGGGCAAGCTTTTTTATCTTCTGAAGGAGCTTTTCATTCTTTTTTTCTAGCTCCTTGAGTTCCTTCTCCTCCAGGGTGGCTGTGCTTGAATTGCTCTTTAACCATGCTGCCTTTTCCCTGGCCAGTATGTAGTACCCCATGCCCTCGGCAGACAGAAATACAATGAGGGCGGCGCCTGCAATTATTAAAAAAGCCAGGAATATCTTATTGTTAAATATTGCCTTCATTGCCGTTCTCTTTTATGGAAGAGAGGAGATCATGAGTGCCGTTGATTGCTCCGACAATTGTGACCGGAGTGCCGACATTTGCGATCTCGTAAATTCTGTCCATATCGTCATTCTCTAATGATATGCATCCCTTGGTCATGCCGTCTGATCCGCCGCCATGGATTTCAAGAAGAGAACCTATGCCCCTTCCGGAAGGGATCTGACCTTTCTTTTTAGCCTGACTGAATCTTATTTTATCTTCGTTATTGGGATAGTCAAACAGAAGCGCCTTGTAGTATTTGCTGCCTGGATTCTTTTTGACTATATAATACCTGCCCTCAGGCGTACCTCCATCCCCGGAGTATAACTTGTCCTTAAGGCCGTTGCGGCCAAGGCCGATATCGTAGGTTTTCATCAGCTTGCCTTTTTTATAAACCATCAGGGTCTGGTCGATCTTGCTCACGATAAAAACAGTGATGCCCTTTTGCTTTGATTCCTGTATTGTGGCCTCGGCAATTTTCCGCCATTTTGCGAGCTGCTGCTTGTCCATATATCGGCTCAGAATCGAATTGGCGATCCCAAGGGACTCCAGTGAATATGTGTTAACCCTGTTGAGTTTTTGCTCGGCAGCGTCATAATCACCTTTTTTATTTGAAAGATCCGCCTCTTTTAGCAGTATCTCAGCCTTGCTCAGGCTTTTCCTAACGAGCCTGCCTTCATTGATCATGGAAGTCGATTTTCTGATGGAGGCAATCCTGTCATTAAGAGAAGCGACCCGCTGCTCGATACCCTCGTATCTTTGATCCTTCATCTTTTTGACTTCCCTGAACACTATATTGCCCTTTACCAGAACCGACCTGAGCTGTTCCCTGGCAAGGTCAAAATTTCTAAGGTATTTGAACCTCTCATTCTCCTTGTAATATATCTGTATAGCATCCCTGTAATCAGCCGTGTAGCCCCTGAATCTCTCAGGTGCGTACTTTAATACTTCATCTTTAATAAGGCTACGCTGCTGAATTTCCAAAAACCGAATCTCCGGAGGCGACGGGGGTGCACTGCATCCGATTAACATCAAAAAGAGGGTCAGAATAAAAAACAGTGTATAATTCCGCATTAAGTCCAGCTGCTCTAACTTTCCTGAATTTTGTGTTTATTAGCCTATGCCAGAATAACATGCTGCCTGCCACAGGGGTTGTCGGCAAGGCGGGCTGGCTTCAGCGCAATTCTGTTTGACACCCCGCCGCTTGCGGAGGGGGAGCTTCATTTTCTGTCCGGTTGGTTGCCTGCTGTAGCTGAACAGACAGGGCTGATGACCTATGTCACTTCCATAATCTATTATTCTGGATTATGCAACGGATTATGAATATAAAAATGGGTACGGCCGTGAAAAGATGTTTGGAATTCTCACGATCGTACCCTTATCTTTTACTCAATTATTGCTTAATTATTTCTTTTTCTTATCAATAGCTGCCTGAACCTGGCTGGAAACTGAGGCCGCGTTTTCTTTAATAAGATTGGCGCTGTCTTTAGCCTCGGTATACTTTTCCTGATCTAGTGATGCCTGGATTCCGGCGAGAGACTCCTCATAGCCTGTAAGATCTGCGTTGAGCATCTCTATCTCGGCCTTTGTCTCTTTGCCTTTCGGCGCCTGAGCTAAAAGGGCCTTTGCAGCTTCAATAGCGGCAACAGCCTCAGCCTGGGCGGCGATAGCGGCCTGCTTTGCTTCCTCTTTCCTCTGAGCGGCAACAGCTATAACATTGTCAGAGGAGGTCTTAACGGCAGCCAGCATCTCTTTTGCCTTGTCGAAGTTGCCGAACCACTTTTCATCCTGGACCTTCACTTCTTCAAGGGCTGCGTTCAGATCGCTGTTTACCTGTGCAAGTTCATCCGCTGCATAGGTCTGGACGTCGGCGGTCGTGGCTGCCTCAATCTGGGCCTTGGCATTTGTCATTTCCTGCTCGGGTGCTTTGGCACATCCGGTTACAAGAAAGGCGCTAAGAATTCCGATAATTACTAATTTAAATAAATTTTTCATAATACATTCTCCTTTTTAATAATGTTAATAATATATTTAACTGATTCGGCCTTTTCCCGGTTTGGGATTTCGGCTTCATATATAAAAAGAGAACCCCATAATTAAGATTCTCTTTTTAATGCTTTTTTCTGTCAAATCTGTGCCGCCAATATTTACATCTTTATATATCACAGAGTTTCGAATAATCAATACCCTGTTGTAACCTGATATCATGCTCTCAGTGATTCATCAAGCAGTGCAATCTCCAAAACATAATATTTATCAGCACTGTCTTCAAAACATGCATTGATAAGCCTCTGTTATCCACGATATTAACTTTGATAAAAGAGAACCTACATCCGCTTCCGTAAAAACAGGTAAAAAATAATATGTCGATTATTTATTGTTCCTGGAGTGGTTCTGGTCTGTTAAAGCGATGGTCAGTGAATCACTAAAGATCGTCGCTGTCTCCTTATCAAACACAACATCATATCTTCAGATCTTCCAAGCAGATTTTCCGGATGCTTCACGTTCCTTTCTTGCTGTTCCTGGTGGTTGTTCAAACAGAAACGCCTGAATAGCAACAAATAATGTTATTGAATAATAACGAGTTCATCACTCGTTTTAAATCGAGCGAATGCTACTACTATTTTTTAATATGTCAACAAATTTTTTTCATAATTTGATTATCCAGTTATATTAAGGTGTTATGCCATGTTTCAAAGATATGGATATATGAAAAGCATTTCTGTCCGCCTCAGGACCCCTTATGCCGGGTCATTGTTTAAAAGCTATTTCATGTTTAAAAGCGCCTCTGGTGCCGGGCCAATCGAACAGCGGTTTCATCAGCATCCCAACGGGATATTGCTCGCCTTTATTTTCCATTGACATAAAGTCATATTTCCTCTATATGCTATTTGTTTATATGAATTTTATTATAAAAAATCGAGCACTTAAGATAAAGGAGGCTTTTAATAATGCCAGTAGGAACTTATGAAGATTATGCGAAAAGACTTAGTAAAATGAAACCTAATGTCTATATTAACGGGAAGAAAGTGGACAGGTCGGGAGACTGGATCAACGGAGGAATGTATGTCATGAAGCAGACATATGATTATGCCCAAGATCCCGAGTATCAGGATGTATGTACTGCGACATCTCACCTAACCGGTGAAAAAATCAACCGCTTCACACATGTGCATCGGTCCAAGGAAGACCTGCTTAATAAACAGATGATGACAAGGCTGCTTTGCCACCGCGTGGGCGGATGCACCCAGCGTTGCATGGGTACGGATGCGCTTAATGCCATAGATGTTGTGACTTATGATATAGACCAGGCCTGCGGCACAAATTATCACGAGCGATTCAACAAATATCTAGCATACTCACAGAAATATGACCTTGTCGCGAACTGCGCCCAGACAGACGTTAAGGGCTCCCGCAACCCCAAGTATAAGAGGGCACATATGCAGCCGGACCCTGACCAGTTTGTGCATGTAGTCAAGACAAATGTGGACGGCATCGGCATTGATGGGAAGCCCTGCAAGGGGATCATTGTACGCGGCGCAAAGATCTGTAACTCCAATGCCCCGTACGTTGATGAAATAATCGTCAATCCCACCAAGCTGATGGGACCAGGCGATGAGGCCTATGCGGTATCATTCGCGCTTCCTGCTGACTGGGATGGCATCAAACTGATGGCACTTCCGGGCAGGCACCACAAGAGAACGCACCTGCAGGCACCTTTTGCCGATGTCGGCGACGTGGAATCTTTGACAATCTTTGATGATGTCTTTGTACCCGAAGAAAGGGTATTCATGAACGGCCTGGACCATCCTGATGTCCTTCAGTACGCCGGTTACCTGGCTCTTATGTTTGCACATTATCACAGGCATTCCTATACTGGCTGTAAGACCGCTGTTTCAGAGGTTATTGCAGCCCAGGCAGCCCTGGTTGCCGATGTGAATGATATCGCCAAGGAGCACCATGTCCGCGAAAAGCTTTGTGACATCATAAGTACTGCCGAGCTTGTATTCGCGGCCGGTCAGGCCTCTGCATACCGCGCAATCCAGTTCCCCAACGGTTCATGGGTCCCGGACGAGGTTCTTACCAATGCCGGACGCAGGCTTGCAGGCCAGAAAATTTACCATGAGTATGAGACCCTGGCGGACCTGACAGGCGGCGTCTGCGCGTCACTTCCGACCGAGGAATGTTTCTTCGCTCCCGAAACCGCCGAACTCTGCAATAAATATATCGTCAGAAACCCGGCTTACACACCTGAAGAGACCCACAGGGTCATGCGCATGATGGAGAACAAGCTGTGCGATCCCTTTGAGGCGGCGCAGGCTGTCGCGGGGGTGCATGGAGGAGGCTCTCCGCTCATGGAGACTATCACCATGATGAGCCGTTATGACCTTGAGCCGCTTAAGAATATAGCGAAGTTCCTGGCCGGCTTTAAAGACGTCAAGCTTCCCCGTTATGAGCGCGCGACCGCTACTCCGAGGGCCATGCTTGATAAATTCAAGAAGACTCTTGTTGAGAAGAAAACCTGCTGACAGTCAATTCGGCATGTCGCCTGATCCGCAATTTTAGAGCGGATACTGAATGCAATATATAAAGCCATATCCTCCGGATGTGGCTTTTTTATATTTTACAACCTGTCGATAATAAAAATATAAGCAGGATCCGGGAAAAAAGGATAAAAATGAGTTTGACAGATAAATACAGTATTTACACATTCAATGCCGACCTAGCCATAATAGGAAGCGGAGGAGGTCTGGCCGCGGCCGTGGCAGCCGCTGAAAAGGGCATTAAGAATATTGCGGTTATTGAAAGGCAGGGCCTGTCGGGAGGGAACACGCGGCTTGCCGGTGATATCTTTGCCTGTGAGAGTCCGGTGCAGGAAAGGGCAGGCATAAAGGCCGGCCGGGATGAATATTTCAGGATTGCCATGCGCTGGGCGCACTGGAGCAGAGTTGACCCGAGGATTGTCCGGGCCTATATCAACAAAACAGGCGATACCATTCGATGGCTGGAGGAAAAGGGCGTTGAGTTCCAGGAGATAGTGCCCTATCGGGGCGTTACCACCCATAATGCGGTCGGCAGCAACAAACAGATCTTTAAGGTCCTTTCAAGGAAATGTGAAGAATCTGGCGTAAAGATACTGCTGGGGACAACCGCTAAAAAAATCCTTCGTGCTGAAAGCGGAGAGATAAATGGAGTGGCTGTAACGAACAGGGACAATGAGGAGCTCAGGGTTATGGCCAGGAGCATAATCATCGCCACCGGCAGTTTCCCCGGCAATGTCGGGCTGCTCAGGAAGTATTGTCCGGAGTACTACGACGGGATGCAACTGGGCAAATGGCCTTATCATACCGGCGATGGCCTGATCATGGCCGATGAAATAGGGGCAGGGATAGCGGACTCTATTCCGATGTTCCATATCGGACCTGTCCTTGAAGGCGGCTACTGGAGCAGGCTGGCCTTTCTTCCCTATCAACCCTATATGGTCTGGGTGAATAAGAAAGGGAAACGGTTTATTGATGAGTCATGGAGCACCCACTGGGAGAGCGGCAACGCCGTCATCCTTCAGCCGGAAAAGACATGCTATATACTTTTTGATGAAAAGATAAAACAGGACCTTGAACTAAATGTCCCCGGATTTAACATGGAGATCAAAAAACTGGAAGGTGAGGGGGAGGCAGCGATCGCTGAGGACTGGTGCGGTATTGCCCGCTGGACAGGGGCGGACCCTGATGTCCTTATAAATTCCATTGCCGAATATAACTCCGAATGCAGAAAGGGTCGCGATGAGGTCTTTGCCAAGGGCAGGGAGTACCTGACACCGCTGCAAAAATCACCTTTCTACGCGGTCAGGGCAATCGCCCATTGCGGCGAGACCATGGGAGGGATCAAGGTCAATGAACGGATGGAGGTGCTGGACATATCAGGGAAGCTTATCCCCGGCCTTTTCGCGGCCGGCGTCATTACAGACGGCTGGATGCCGCAGACCTACTGCACGGAGATGTTCGGGAGTGCATGCAGCTATGCGATAAACTCAGGGCGTATTGCCGGAGAAAATGCGGCTGAATTCCTTATGAAAAAGTGATCTATCGACAAAGGCCCGATCGTTATCGGTATGCGTGATTTCTTGAAGTGATCGGATCAAAGACTCCGATCACTGTGCGCATGCCGCCGGGCAATCATTAATCCAAAACTTTCCTGATTTTCTCCTTTCTGAAAGGGGTTGTCCCAGCCCTGATGACTGTCATTATTAAAGGGTCCCAGGGCTATGCATATTTAATCTTTTTAATGACCCACCTGTCTGACAGACGAGGGTTCTTCGGCGCCGATATAGATATTATCGTAATTTGCACGAATCAATTTTTCCAATGGTTCAGTTAGAGACTCAATATTTTTTTCAAGGACCTTGAAAAAATTCATATCAGCCTGATTTACATGTTCGAATATCTTTATTATTAAATTAACGCCTTCTTGCGTAATCTTCATGGAATTATGCCTTCTATCGTTCGGGTTCTGACAACGGGTCACAAGTTTTTTTGATACCAGTGTTTTTAATACGTCAGAAGTCATCATTATGTCTAGTTTTGCATGCCTGGCAATTTGCTTTTGGTTAATATCCAAATTTTGTTTGGATAAATAAATCAAACTCATCAGGATAGTAAACTGAGTGAATGTGGTACCGAATTTTTTCAGGGTGTTTTTCATGTTGCGATACCATATGTTTGAAGCCTGCCATAATAAAAATCCCGGAAATTCCTCAGGCTCTTTCAATTCCTTTATAAATGTATCTATATTGTCCCTTTTTGTTAACATCTTTATCTTCCTCAATTTATATCAAAAGCTGATTTTTTCTTATTCATGCCATTTTCAGATGGATATGAAATAAAAACAAAAAACATTATTACAATTAATAAGCACACTTGTTATATTATGCCATAATGCTTTAAATGGAGATTCTTGTCAAATGGAAAAGATGCACATTTTTGACTTATCAGGAAAGACTGCGCTTCGTAAAGGCGGCGGCTCCAGTCTGGGCAGTGATTTTGTGAGGCCGTGGCGGAGTTCGGGGCGGATATTGCCTTAGCCGTCCGTATGGAGGAAAAATTAAATTAACCTCTATGGGGTCAATTGCGCGAAGATTGCTTGGTTCATTTGAATTCGGATAAGAATCA
>JBFYXR010000272.1:0-5612 GCA_041310455.1 Desulfobacteraceae bacterium
ATCCCCTTATCTTTGCAAAGTTTCCAAATACATTAAATTGCCACAGGGGGCTGATCGCCTGGAATGCGGATCTGACCGACAAGGTTGATTTTGAGGGTGAACTGGCGGTCATTATCGGCAGAAGGATTTATGAATGCCCTGAAGAGAAGATAATGGAAGGCATCTTCGGATACACCTGCGCCAATGATGTAAGCGCCAGAAACATCCAGTTCAAGGATAACCAGATAGTGAGAGGCAAATCTCCTGATTCATTCTGCCCCCTTGGCCCATGGATAGTAACCCGCGAGGATCTCCGTGATCCCCATTCATTGAATTTGAGGACGATATTAAACGGGCAGACAGTGCAGGAGATCAACACAGGGGAGATGCTGTTCAGCCTGCCCCGACTGATCAGTTTTCTTTCAATGACTTTTACGCTGATGCCCGGTGATGTTATCCTGACAGGCACACCCCATGGCGTCGGATGCTTCAGAGAACCGCCGCTGTATATGAAGGACGGTGATGAGGTTGCCGTGGAGATAGAAGGGATAGGGCGACTGGAGAATAGATGTGTGACAAGAGAGGCGCAAGGCGAAAGGTTCAAGGCGCAAGGTTGAAAAAAGAGAAGGATTTGGCGCAGTGCGCAAAGGAAAAGATGAAAATAAGCAAGATAAATACAAGGATAATCTTAATGTTTTTTTACCTTGTGCCCTGAGCCCTGTGCCTTGGGCCTAGACTTTATCATAATGACTGAACTGCATGCTGAAGGTGGCCCGTCCCTGGGAGACTGAACGAAGCGCTGTTGAATATCCGAATGTCTTTGACAGGGGTATGCTTGCCGTCAGGACCTGTACCGGCCCCTTGTGGGTTATCTGCTCTATCTTTCCCTGTCTTGAGTTGAGCTCTCCTATGACATCTCCCATGAATTCATCGGGGACCAGTATCTCAACCTTCATGATCGGTTCAAGCATTATCGGACCGGCGTTTTTGCAGCCGTTTTCAAAGGCCTTGCTTGCGGCTATCTTGAACGACATTGGGTCCGAGGATGCATCGTTGATCCCCACATCAATAAGAACGGCCTTTGTGTCTATCACGGGATAGCCCATCAGGACGCCTCCGTCGGCAGCCTCTGTGACCCCCTCGGTAATAGCCTGAAGGAACTCTTCCGTAAGCCCGGGCTTTTCGCACCGGCTGACAAAGCTGTTTCCGGCGCCCCTTGTATTGGGAGATATCTCAAGCCTGACCATGGCGTAATGCGCCTGCCCTGCCAGCTCCCTGTCAAAGAGCTCCTCATGTTCAACAGATTTGGATATTGTCTCCCTGTAAACAACCTGCGGCTTACCCTGGTTGGTGTCCACCAGGAAGTCCCTCCTGATCCTGTTAACGATGATCTCGAGGTGCAGCTCGCCCATCCCTGAAATAAGAGTCTGTCCGGTCTCTTCATCCACCCTGAACTTGAATGTCGGATCTTCATCGGACAGCTTAAGAAGCACATCCATCAGTTTATCCTGATCCTGGACCTTCCTCGGTTCTATAGCCATGGAGATAACAGGCTCATTGGCATTGATCGGTTCAAGGAGGATAGGTTCGGATTCATCGCACAGGGTGTCCCCCGTAGTTGTTGTCTTTAAACCCATCACAGCGATGATATCTCCGGCAGAAGCTTTTTCTATCCTGTCTCTCTTGTTGGAGTGCATCCTGAAAAGCCTGGAAAGTTTTTCTATAATGTTCTTGCCCGGATTATAGACAGCATCCCCGGTATCAACGGAACCGGAATAGATGCGTATATAGGTCATTTTCCTGCCCTGATCCATCACCACCTTGAATGCAAGGGCTGACAGGGGGCCTTTTATATCCGCCTCGCGGGACTCCTCTTCATGGGTCACAGGGTGATGGCCGAGAATAGGCGGGACATCAAGCGGTGAGGGCAGGTAGTCAACTATGCTCCCCAGGAGGGGTTGGATGCCTTTGTTCCTCAGGGCCGCTCCGCACAGGATCGGTACAATCTCGAGGTTGATGGTTGCATTTCTGATGACATGTTTCAGGTCATTTTTGTCGATCTCCTCGCCGGCCAGGTATCTCTCCATTATACTGTCATCCTTATCGGCAAGGGCCTCCATCAGGGCTTCCCTGTATTTTGATGCCTCCTCCATGTATTCGGAGGGGATCGGCAGTTCCTCGTATTCAGCGCCTAGTGTGTCATCAGTCCATGTTATGGCCTTCATCCTGATGAGATCAATGATGCCCTTAAATGTGTCTTCAGAACCCCATGGTATCTGGAGGATCACTGGCCTGGCGTTCAGCCGATCCCTGATCATGTCAACAACCCTGTGGAAATCTGCGCCGATCCGGTCCATCTTGTTGATAAAGGCGATCTTAGGCACCTTGTACTTGTCTGCCTGATGCCATACCGTCTCCGACTGGGGCTCAACGCCTCCTACGGCGCAGAAGATGCCTATGGCGCCGTCAAGGACCCTGAGGGAGCGTTCCACCTCTATGGTAAAGTCCACATGGCCCGGCGTATCGATTATATTTATTGTGTGTCCCATCCAGAGGCATGAAGTAACGGCGGATGTAATGGTAATGCCGCGCTCTCTTTCCTCAAGCATCCAGTCCATGGTGGCTTCGCCGTCATGGACCTCGCCCATTTTATGGACCTTGCCTGTATAATAGAGAATCCGTTCCGTGACGGTGGTCTTGCCCGCATCGATATGGGCTATTATACCGATATTTCGTGTTTTTGTTAGCTGTTGACTGACTGCCATATTATATCCGCTGAAGAAAAAATAACCTTTTATAATCATGCATGTTTCGTTGACATGCCGCGTAAATCTAAGGTATCCTGCTAACCATGTCAAGGTAATAAAGACATAAGGTGCAAGGCTTAAGGCACAGGGCTCAAGGGAAGAAAATATTAAGGGGGATGTTTTGCAAAGTTCAACCGGCAATAAACTAATGGAGATGTATAATCGCATGCT
Source organism: Desulfobacteraceae bacterium (assembly GCA_041310455.1). Classification (GTDB taxonomy): domain Bacteria; phylum Desulfobacterota; class DSM-4660; order Desulfatiglandales; family HGW-15; genus JAFGIC01. The sequence continues at coordinate 2,958 of JBFYXR010000272.1, forward strand.
GAACCATTTCGGGCCTCAGCACTGGTGGCCCGGAGAGAGTGAGCTTGAGATGATGGCAGGGGCCGTCCTTACCCAGAACACAAGCTGGAAGAATGTTGAAAAGGCCATAGGCAACCTGAAGGGCAAAGGCATCCTCAACGTGGAAGGCATCAGGAACATGCCGGCTGATATGCTTGCGGAGGAAATAAGGCCTGCCGGATATTTCAATATAAAGGCCGGACGTCTGAAAAATCTTATCAATTTTATTGTGGAGAGATATTCCGGCGACGTGGATCTGCTTCTGGAGGAAAAAACAGAGGCTTTAAGGGAGGGGCTCCTGTCTGTCAAGGGGGTCGGCGCCGAGACCGCGGACAGCATCCTCCTTTATGCGGCAAGGCGTCCCGTGTTCGTGATAGACGCATATACATACAGGATACTCAACAGGCACGGTCTGGTTGAAGACCAGATAGATTATTATGGGCTTCAATCGCTTTTTAAGGATAACCTCCCGGAGGATGAAGCGCTTTTTAATGAATTTCATGCGCTGATCGTAAGGACAGGCAAGGATTTATGCCGTGGTAAACCCCTGTGTGATTCATGCCCGCTCAAGGGGTGGGAAAAAATAAATACCGCCGTTTTAAACTGAGAGGAGAAGGATTCCATGAAAAAATACATCAAGGCGTTGCGCGCCCCGTTTATCAGCGGTTCCGTTGCCCCGGTACTGATCGGCGCCTCACTGGCGTTTGTTGGAATCGAAGGCGCTTTCCCCTGGCTCAATCTCATTGCCGCCGTGATCGGCGTGGCGTCGCTCCATACGGCCGCCAATCTGATCAATGATTATTATGATGCAAAGGGAAGCGATGCAATCAATTTCAAGGTTACTCCGTTTTCAGGGGGAAGCCGGGCAATTCAGGAAGATGGCCTGAGCATGAATGCCGTTGAGGTAATGATTGTGGTCTTTCTTTCCCTTGCGCTTTTTACCGCAGTCTGGATGACAAAGGCGGGCAGACCCATGGTTATACCGCTGGGTCTCCTGGGGCTCTTTATCGGGTGGGCATATTCCACTCCGCCCCTGCAGTTGATGTCAAAGGGGTGGGGAGAGGTCCTTATCTTTTTTGCATTCGGCCCCCTTGTAAGCCTCGGCGCCTATTACGCCATTACCGGACACATGACCTTTAATTCTTTTGTAATCGGAATCCCCCACGCGTTTCTCATCACCGGCGTGCTCTGGATCAATGAATTTCCTGATTATGAAGCGGACAAAAGTGTGGGCAAGAACAACCTGGTTGTAAGGATGGGCCCTGAGCTGGCCAGGTATCTTTACTGCCTCATCATGGCAATGTCCTTCATGTCGGTTATTTTTCTCATCGCCATATTCCATATATCTTTTCTGATAATGCTGGCCTTTATCTCTTTTCCCTTTGCGTTCAATGCCATGAAGACAGCATGGAAGGAATACAATTCCTATGAAAAGCTGATTCCAGGGCAGGCGTTTACCGTAATGACCGTTATAGCACAGGGTCTCCTCATTTCCCTGGGCCTTGTTGTCAGCAGGCTTTTAAACGGATTCATCAAGATATAACCATGTCGAGAAAACGGATCACACTGGTCATGATAGGGCTCATCTTCCTTTCATCCATGATAATTTTTTTATGGTTCGGCCTGTATTTTGTCCAGCCTGCGGATATGGCAGGATCAGAGCAGGTTGTAATGGTCGAGGACGGGATGTCCCTCAGGCAGGTAGCCACAGGTCTTGAAGAGACGGGCATAATTAAAAACAGGACATTCTTTCTGCTCTGGGCCCGGCTCAAGGGATACGGCAGCAGGATAAAATCAGGGGAATACAGCCTGGGCCCGGCCATGGCGCCTGCGAAAATCTTCGATTTGCTGACCAGGGGCGTAATCATCACACATTCCATTACCTTCCCCGAGGGCCTTACAGCTGAGCAGATGGGTGAGACCCTTGAGCAGAATAAAAACCTTAATGTTAAAAAGTCGGCCTTCCTTTCCCTTGTGCATGATCCCGCGATCCTGAAAAAGTATCGGATATCGGGGGCAAGCCTTGAGGGGTATCTTTATCCCGATACCTATCAGTTTGGAAGAAGACAATCTCCGGAATCCATAATAGATGTGATGATAGGCCGTTTCAACGAGGTGATCCTGCCTTTTAAGGAAAGGATCGGGATGAGCGGGATGACATTGGAACAGGTCCTTACACTTGCATCAATCGTTGAAAGGGAGACAGGGCAAGCTGATGAAAGACCTGTTATCGCCAGCGTATTTTTAAACAGGATAAAAAAGAACATGCGTCTGGACTCTGATCCTACAGTCATATACGGCATAGAGAATTTTAACGGCAACCTGACGCGGGACGACCTCAGAAAATACACGCCATATAATACCTATGTCATCAAGGGGCTTCCTGCCGGCCCTATCTGCAATCCCGGAATCGAATCAATCAGGGCAGTGCTTTATCCCAGCGATACGGATTATCTGTATTTTGTATCAAAGAATGACGGCTCTCATTATTTTTCCAGGTCACTTGAAGAACATAACAGGCATGTTATGGCATATCAGAAGAAGAGGGCAATTAACCCTTAATGTCATTCAAATAACATGCCGCATAGTATCCGATAAAGATTTTTACCATTATCATGTCTTCCAAGCGTTTAACAG
>JBFYXR010000273.1:0-5360 GCA_041310455.1 Desulfobacteraceae bacterium
GGAATTGGCGGATCTGCTGGGGGCATCCGTGGGTGGGACCAGGCCGCTTGTCGATGAAGAGGTCTTGCCATTCGAGAGACAGATAGGGATTACGGGCAAATCGGTCAGTCCGAGATTACTCTTTGTCTTAGGGGTTTCAGGCGCCCGTGAGTTCGCCGCAGGAACAGAAAAAGCCAAGCTGACCATTGCGGTCAATACGGATGAAAATGCGCCTATTTTTAAAATTGCGGATCTGAAAGTTCACGGGGATTTGAAAGAAGTTATTCCGGCCCTGGCGAACAGACTGAGACAATATAAGGAGAATAATAAATAGTTGCCGGTGGAAATCATCAAGAAGCTGTCATGGCAGGTATTGATCGCACTCTTTTTATTGCCCTTAAGTGCGTGGGGGTATTCGGAGGAGGAGTGCATTCGATGTCATGGATCAGGAAGTGCGGAAAGCAGGCTTCAGATCGACGCAGACATCTATAAAACCTCCATACACGCCGGAGAGATCAGCTGCATTGACTGCCATGAGGCAATAACCGGGGATGCACATTTTACAGACAGGGGATTGGAAAAAGTCAACTGCCGCAATTGCCATGAGCAGAAAAATCAGCATGGCCGGGATGTGACCACAAAGTGCACAGATTGCCATACAAGGCACGCCGTTTATAAAGCAGATGATGTGCGTTCATCGGTTCACTGGATCAATTTGGAAAAAACCTGCGGCGGTTGTCACCCTGATCAGACAAAAAGTACAGGCTGGTTATCTGTGTTTACCTCATTCCGGATTGTCTCCCATCCCAAACAGAATATGGCAGGGCATTTTGGCAAAGATATGTGTGTCGGATGCCATCAGGGGAAAGCAGCACACGGAGAGGACGGCCCGGTCAACGGGCAGAATTGTTACAGATGCCATTCCCCCCTCGATAAGGAGAGGGTCATCCTGGGGTATATGCATCCCTATGCCGATTGGCAAAAAAAGCCTGTTAATGCCGCGGCAGGATGCATTTCCGTAATTGTGCTCATCGGAATTATCTTTATCGCAGCAAAAGATTTCATGGGCCGTTCCGATAAACGCAGAAGCGATCATGACGGAGGGAAAAATTAGGTGTTAAGCAGCCTGGACCTTATATTCGTTGTTGCATCCCTCACCATTATGGCGACCGGGCTGGCGAGGCGCCATAGGATGTGGAAACAAGGTCGGCCCGAGGCGCTCGACGCCGTCATGACATTGAAAGACGGTTATCGGATTCTGCTGTCCATTTTTCGAAATGGAAGATTTTCAGATAACCCCTATGGAAATACTGCGCACATCTTTGTCTTCTGGGGTTTCCTCCTCCCCTTTATCGTAATTGTAGTCTCACAATTCAGGCCGGTTGCGCCGGCCTGGGCAGGTCAATACCTTTCATTGTTTCTGGATGTCCTGGGTCTTTTTGCCGTTGTCGGGACCTGCATGCTGCTTTCAAAGAGGCTGTTTAGGAAGCAACCCTACCCAGGCAGGCAACCTGTGCATCTCTGGATCTTCCTTGCCATATTGATAACCGGTTTTCTTGCAGAAGGGCTCAGGGTGGCAATAACCGGGGGCGCCATGAAGGGGCTGAGCGCCCTTAATTCTCCTGTAGGATATATTTTATCCTGGATGGTCCCTGTTTCGCCTGCACTCCTGAAAATCGTGGTGCGGGCGCACTTTTTCCTGGTCCTTGCATTCATTGCCTTCATCCCCTATTCGAACATGCGCCATGCATGGGCTTCGCTCTTTGGCATCTATTACCGGCAGGGAAGACCCGAAGGCGCCCTTGCGCCCATTGAACTCCAGGGAGAGTATTTCGGCACGGGCGCAATCAGGGATTTTTCGTGGCTGCAGCTCATGGACAGCGATGCGTGCATGAGTTGCGGCCGCTGTGATTCCAATTGTCCGGCACATATTTCCGGCAAGCCCCTGATGCCCCAGGGGGTGATCAGGGAGATCGGTCGAAAAATGGAAGAGGCCTTTTACGGAAAAGATGCCCCCAGCGGTAAGGATGCAGGCATGTTCAATAATGACGGGCTGATCGGCGGAGAGGACATCTGGGCCTGCACCACCTGCCTTGCCTGTGTAAAGAGCTGCCCGGTATTTGCAGGACACCTGACGGACATCCTGGGCCTGAGGCAATATTCCGTTCTGATGAAAAGCCGGTTTCCATCGGAGTATAAACAATTATTTAAAAACCTTGAGACATTCGGCGACGCCTTTGGCGCAGGACGTGTTGCGAGGGAAGACTGGATCTCCGGCCCTGACATGCCGACGCCCTGCCAGGACAATAAAGCCGAGTTCCTGTTCTGGGCGGGATGTACGGGCGCCCTATATGATGAGGTTGCCCGCGCAAGAACAATAGAGGCGGCCAATGTTCTTAAAAAGGCCGGGGTTGGTTTCATGGTCCTGGGAAAAGAGGAGTTGTGCTGCGGTGACCCGGCGCGGAGGTTGGGCAACGAATATCTTTTTCAGCGAATGGCCAGGCGAAACATAGATACGATGACCGGATACGGAATAAAAAAGATCGTCACTTCCTGCCCCCACTGCTTCAACGTCTTTCGGAATGAATATCCCCAACTCGGCGGAACTTTTGAGGTGATCCATATAACCGGGCTTTTGAAAGACCTCCTCAATGAAGGCAGATTAAAGGTCAAATCAAAAAGCGGAAGCACGTTCACCTATCATGATCCGTGCTATCTGGGGAGATATAATAATATTGAGAGGCAGCCCAGGGATATTCTTGAGATGCTTGTCGAGATGAAGGAGATGGAGTTTTCAGGAGACAAAAGCCTCTGTTGCGGGGCCGGGGGAGGGAATTTCTGGTGCGGGAGAACAACAGGCAGGCGAATTGAGGAAATAAGGATTGGCCAGGCCATTGAAACAGGGGCTGAAGGCCTTGTGACATCCTGCCCTTTCTGCGAGATCCTTTTCGATAGTGCCGTCAGGCAGAAAGGTGCGGAGTATTCCTTTAAAGTCATGGATATCGTTCAACTGGTGAATCAGTTAACGGAATGAACACTCTATAGAAGGACAACCATGAGAGTTATCGTTTGCATAAAACAAATCGGCTGCATCTGTCATCCTGTTGCGATGGATCGCAGGGGCGGCGATGTTGACCCCGAGAAGATTGTTTATATGCTCAACCCCTACGATGAACTGGCAATGGAGGAGGCAATCCGGATCAAAGACAGGTTCCCTGGCACCGAAGTTGCTGTCCTGACAATGGGCCCGCCACGGGCTGAGGAGGCATTGAGATATGCATTTTCATTCGGAGCCGACAAAATGATCCGCGTTAATAGCGCAAATTTAAACCCATGGTCCACATCATCGGTTTTAGCAAAGGCCATAGATCGCCTGGGCTATGACATTATTCTTTGCGGCAAGAAGGCAATTGACAGCAATGACAGTATGGTCGGATCATTTCTTGCTGAATCATTGGGAATAGGACAGGTGACCGGGGTTGTTAAGCTGGATATCTTTCCTGATAACAGGGAGGTGATTGTTGAGAGATCTGTCGGCAGGGGTGACAGGGAGGTCATCGAATGCGGTCTTCCGGCCCTGTTCACGGTGGAAAAAGGAATCAACGAGCCGAGATATCCGACACTGCCCGGCAGGCTTCGGGCAGAAAAGGCGGACGTGGAGCGGATGGAAATGACCTCTCTGGATGTGGAGGCAGACCTCGAACATGTTCCGGATCAATCTGGAAGCTTTTCACCGCCGCGGCCAAAACCTAAAAAGGTTTTTACGCCCGATAGCGGGCTATCAGCCGCCGAAAGAAGACGGCTTATGATGTCCGGCGGTAAGACGGCCAAAAAGGGCGACCTGATAGAAGGTGCGCCTGATAAGGTGGCCGAGATAATCATAAACATCCTGATTCAGAAAAAGATGGTTTAAAGAAACATAACGCACGCAATAAATAGTAAACAAGGAGAAAAAAATGGGCGAGATAATTTATACCAAATTTAGATGGTTTGCTTTAGTCGCATCAACTATCGTAACCGCAATAACTGCAATGGCCCTGATCTGTCCTGCCACCCTGGTGCCGGCGATACAAAAAAGCATGCCAAATCTATCTCTGGGGCAGGTTACCTATTTGACTATGTTCTACTTCAACTTTTTCGTCGGCTTTGCCGCGCTGTTCGGGGGGATACTCCTTGACAAATTCGGGGTGATCAAGGTCTATATCGGGTGTCTCATAGCAATCGGCATCGGCGCCCTTCTGGTGCCTTTTATCGGGGACTCTTACAATGGAATGCTCTTAATACGGCTTTTGCAGGGGTGCGGCACAGGGCCGGTCATGGCCGCTGCAGCCTTAATCGCAGCCTCCTATTTCCCAAACAATGAACGAAGCATAGCAGTAGGATCGATCGGCGTCGCTGTCTCGGGCGGCAGTTTGTTGGGTTTTATCGTTTTCCCCAGGATATACGTAGCCACGGGAAGCTGGCACGCAGCGCTTGCATGGCTGGCGCCTATCTGTATTATCGGGATTATATTTACCATAATCCTAGCCTTCGGCCCAAAACCCCCGGAGGAGGAGCAGGCGACTGCCGAAGAGCCGGACAAGGGTGCCTTTAAGGCTGCCCTGCATATCCCTGTCACATGGGTTGCGATCGCCTGTATAGTGATGCTGGCGTGGATATATCAGGCATTTATGGATCTGACTCCGAATTATCTGGGCTATGCCCCACCCGTAGGTCTGGGCAAAGGGGTGGTCGGAGCAGGGAATATAATGGCAATCGTTCAGATACTCTATATGGCAGGTGCAATGGCAAGCGGTTTCATCACGGATAAAATCTTGAAAGGCAACGGCAGGCCGATGCTTTTAATAGGGTTTCTAATGGGCGGCATTTTCGGATTTTTAGTCAAATTTCCTTTTATCACCGGCAACAACACGTTGCTTATAAGCTGTCTGGTGCTGGCCGGCGTCTGCTATTCCTTTGTGGTCCCTCAGGCGCTCGGATATCTGGCAAAAAATTATCCCAGGCATATCACGGGAAAGTTAGGCGGTCTGGCATGGGGGATAGGCATTTTCGGAGGCGCGGCGGGTGTTGCAGCGGGCGCCAGGGCCCTTCATGTCACAGGATTCTATCAAATGTCAATTAACATAATGGTCGGCATTTGCCTGGCAGGTTTTCTTATCGGCCTGTTCCTTAAGACGAAAAGAGATTCAGATTAGTCAGATATACACATGAAGGGGGAGCAACTATGAATAATCGTAAGGACATTAAAACGGAAACGCTTAAGACGGATATCGTTGTCATTGGCGGAGGCGGGGCCGGTATGGCCGCAGCCGTCCAGGCCGCTGAAAAGAGATCAGATGTTATAGTGCTTGAGAAGCGGAATGCTGTCGGGGGCAACACAT
>JBFYXR010000275.1:0-9665 GCA_041310455.1 Desulfobacteraceae bacterium
CTTTTTAAAGGCAGTGGCAAGCTTTCCCATCTTTTCCACGCTGGTCTCCATGGGCCTCTCATCCGTGGCAAAAAGGACCGGATCACCTTTTTTCTGGGGGATCGGGACAGGAATTATCTCATCCTTGAAATAGCCCTTTGCTATGGCATCCAGTGCGCGCTTGTGGCTCAGGGCACCCAGCTCATCCTGTTCCAGTCTCGATATGCCGTATTTTTCAGCGATATTTTCGGCTGTGACACCCATGTGGTAGCCGTAGAATATCTCAAAAAGCCCGTCCATGACCATCAGATCGACAAGCTCCGCGTTGAACATGCGCGCTCCCCAGCGTGCGGCGGGAATCGCAAAGGGTATATTGCTCATGCTCTCCATGCCGCCTGCCAGAATTATATCCGCATCCCCGGCCTTGATCGCCTGGGCGCCGATGGCAACGGCCTTCATACCTGATGCGCAGATCTTATTAACTGTGGCCGCAGGCACCTCCTTCGGGATGCCCGCCCTGATCATAGCCTGCCTGGAGACATTCTGTCCCTGGCCCGCCCCGACCACGTTGCCCATAATGACCTCATCAATCTGGATGGGCTGGGCCGAGCTGTCATAGTCATAATACTTCTTCTCAAGATCGATCATCCCTCTGCCCTTCAGCGCATCGGGTTCAAACTGGGTCAATGCATCAGTGGCGACAGGCTTCAGATTCGCCTTTTTAAGCGCCCCTTTCATAACCAGTGCCCCGAGATCCACAACGGGGATTGACTTGAGGGTCGCACCGAAAGTTCCGACTGCGGTCCTGGCTCTTGATACAATCACAACATCTCTCATAATTTTTTCTCCTTTTACATTTTTTTATATATAATTCCTGTGTAAACTTATCGTAATAACTGCAATATATGAATATATAGAGATGGTTCTTCAAGTCAAGTGAAATTGAGATATCCTGCGGTTGCCGGGTCTTTTTTATATTATTCAGCCCGTGTCGTGCAGCGATAAGTACTTTTTCTTTTACAATCAGGTCATGAAATATTTTAACAGGGGCAACTTCATGATTGTCCTTGATGAATTATTCTGATACTTTATGCGAATATTTATCTGACATTAAAAGGAGAATCTTATGAATCCGCTTGCGAAAGAACTTAACGATATTCTTATTAAGGGCAATCCTCATGCTTATGAAATGCTTTCCGAGGTCGGCAAAAATCTTTATTTTCCAAAGGGCATACTTACACAGAGCGCCGAGGCAAAGGAGAAGGCAAAGAAGTTTAACGCGACAATAGGAATGGCCAGTGAAAAGGGAGAGGTCATGCATTTCTCTTCAGTTATGTCCATGCTGTCAGGCGTTACACCGGATGAAGCCATATCCTATGCCCCCTCTTATGGGATCATGCCGCTCAGGAAGGCATGGAAGGAATCAATTATTGAAAAAAATCCCTCCCTTAAAAACAAGGAGACCAGTCTCCCGGTTGTCACAAACGCCATTACACACGGGCTTGCCGTTGTATCCGAGATGTGGGTGGATCCGGGAGATGTCATCATCATGCCGGACATGATCTGGGGCAATTACAGGATGATATTTGAGGTCAGGAGGTCCGCAAAGATAGTACAGCATCCCCTTTTCAACGCTGAAGGGAAATTCAACCTGAAGGGCTTTGAGGAATGCGTCACAAGAGAGGCGGAGAAAAGGGACAAGATCATCGTGCTCCTCAACTTTCCTAACAATCCTACCGGATACAGCATTACAAAGGAAGAGGGGGAGAAGATCGCAGATATCCTGGCCAGGGTGGCAGGGTCGGGCAAAAATGTCATAGCAGTTACGGATGACGCCTATTTCGGCCTTTTCTATGAAGACGATGTCATGAAGGAGTCTGTATTTGCCCTGCTGGCAGACAGGGACCCTAGGCTTATGGCCATTAAGTTGGACGGCGCCACCAAGGAGATATATGTATGGGGGCTCAGGGTAGGCTGCATCACCTACGGAACTGTTGTGGAAGGCCAGTCAAGGCCCTTTTATGAGGCACTCGAAAAAAAGACCGGGGGCGACGTCAGAGGAACCATATCCAACGCATCACACCTGAGCCAGACGATTGTACTCAGGTCCCTGCAGTCGGATTCATTTGCAAAGGAAAGAGATGAAAAATTTGCCATAATGAAGCAGCGGGCGCAGGAATTAAAAGACGTGCTAAAAGACCCAAAATATGGTAAGGTATGGGAAATGTATCCGTTTAATTCCGGCTATTTCATGTGCATCAAGGCAAAGACGGTGGATGCCGAGGCCTTAAGGGTTCACCTGCTTGACAAATACGGCGTAGGCCTTATTTCCCTGGGAAAGACCGACCTGCGCATAGCCTTTTCCTGTATAGAAAAAGAGGATATACGGGAGCTTTTTGAAATAATATACCGTGGCATACAGGATCTGGCCGGATAATAAATTTTTCTCGGGCAAAGGGCATGTTTGCTGACCTGATAAAACTCATAGAAACTATCAATGAAAATGACTGGGCAAAATCAGCCCGGACTGATGATGATTTCTGGGTTAAAATGAAGGAATGGCTCAACAACACACTTCTGCCCGAATTTATTTCCCAGTTCGTACAAGAGATAGATGAGATCATACGCATAGACCCCGATCTGAGTGAACGAGATATCCTGGAGATGGTTGCCATGCAGATGGTAAGCTCTCTGGAGGCCATTAATGCCTCTGTGCGCATATACGACCCGGATGCCGGCCAGCTGCTCTCCTTCGGGTCCTATCCGGAAGAGGAAGACTCCAGGGCAACCCACATCTCCCTTGAAAACAGCATTGCGGGCGATGTCCTTAAATCAGGGAAGGAGTTTCTTGTCCCTAACATCATGAAGGAAGCCAAATACAGGGACAAGACTATTGTCGAACGGAAAGGCGCCAATTCACTGCTTGCAATCCCCTTTGAGATCCCTAGGTTTTTCCCTCATGAAAGAAACACGGTTGGGGTGATCCAGATATACTTCTCACAGGTTGACCGTATGTTCACACCCATGGAAGTCCGCATGGCAAAACTTATGGCCGGCAGACTGGGGTTCGTGATTGCCAGAAAAAAGATCCTTTCCATGCAGAAGGTCAACGACAAAAAGGATAAGATCGTCAGGCAGATCTTTCAGAAGCTCGGTTCATGGCAGGGTGTAAAGATGAAGGATATCTTCAACCGGCTTATCCCTGAGCTTGTCGATATTGTAAACCTTCAGAACTGTGCCCTTTTCTCAGTTTCAAGTGACCGTGAGATGGTAGTGCTTGAGGCCGGATATCCTGATTCCACATCGTACCATGGAATAGGCCAGAGTTTCCCGATAAAAAGCGAACCGGCCTTTGAACTTGTTCTTGGCCTGAAGGAATACAACGGCGAATCACATTATGAAAAGGTGACACCATCCTATGCCCTGGTCATAGATCCGCAGAAAAGCACTATTATCTCCGATAATATCAAGCAGTTTGCCCGTAATCGCAATATAAACTCCATACTTTACATACCTCTGAATGCCGAAGGTTTGGTCACACATTTCATGAGCTTTGACGCCCTTGAACAGCGCAAGGGCTACTCCCAGGATGAGATTGAAATCCTGCTTTTTCTGGGGAGGGAATTGATGAAGGCCCAGAGGATGGAACGGCTTGACGACATACTGCATGACTTTAAAAATCCCGCCATTGCCATAGCCGGTTTTGCCAGGAGGGTCGCACAGATCATTGACAAGGAATATGGCCTGCCGGCAGACTCAAAGATAAAAAAATATCTGGACGTGCTTATGGAGGAGACCAGCCGCCTCCAGGAGATGTCTCTGAGCATAGCCCATGTGGGCAAGGAAAAAAAGGTAAACCTGACAGAGGTGGTAAAACGAAGATTCGAAATCAATAACGAGGCCATCAGGGAACAGCTCAAGGAGAATGTCCTTATTGAAGAGGGGCCCTTTGCAGACCCTCTTTGGATAAAATGTTACCCTATCCATATCGAAAGGGTGATTGACAATATCCTTAACAACGCGACAAACGTAATCCCATTTCATGGAGGGACGCTTGCCATAAAGACCTTCCAGCAGGGCGACTGGGCATGGGTAGAGGTTATAAATTCAGGTGCAATACTCGATGAAGACCGGCGAAGGATACTCGCAGGGGAAGTCCAGGGGAGGGGTTATTATATTACACACCGCATGGTCCGCATCATGAACGGGCGGGTCGATATCAAGCCGGGGAAGAACACGACAACAGTGTCCCTCCGTCTTCCCATCTACAAGGAAAATTAAACCTTACTGATCAAAGTCCATATCAAACTGCTGGAATTGACCCGATTTTGCCGATTCAGGTTTTGGCGTATATTCAGTAGGTTCCATGCCTTTCTTAAAGGCCTGGAATACGGTTTTTTTTGAATATGAACTCGGCAGCATCCCTGATTCGGAGTCTATCTTGACAAACGTAACGCTGTCAGGTGCATGAAACGCCTCAACGGGCTGGCCTTTAAGCGCCTCTGCCATGAAATAATTCCATATGGGATTGGCCGCCCTCGCACCGGTCTCTCCCCTGCTCATGGGCTTGCTGTCATCATATCCCACCCATACGCCTGCCAGCAGATTTGGAGAATAGCCGATAAACCAGGCATCCTTGAGGTCATTTGTCGTCCCTGTCTTTCCCGCTACAGGCCGCCCCAGCACCCTGGATCTCTGTCCTGTCCCTTCATTGATAACGCCTTCCAGGATATCTGTCATTACATAGGCGGTGTCCTCAGGAATTGCCTCCCGGACAGCAGGCTGGTTTTCCTCCAGCACCAGCCCCTTGCGGTCTTCCACCTTTTCAATAAAATACGGTTCAACCAGCGACCCGCCGTTGGCAAAGGCCGAATAGGCAGTGGTAATTTCCTTTAAGGTCATGGTGTATGATCCCAAAGCCAGCGATAGATTTGGCTCAAGTTCGGACGTGATCCCCAGGTTCCTTGCATAGTCTATTGCGGTTTGAGGTCTTATGGTGTTCAATATCTTCACCGTAATCACATTCATTGATTTAATAAGGCCGTTACGAAGGAGCGTAGGCCCTAAAAAATCACCGTCATAATTCTTCGGTCTCCAGACATCATCTTCTCCAGGATTCATAGATGAGACATAGGCAGTGTCAAGTATGACAGTGGATGGGGTCATACCATAGTCCAGAGCGGCTGCATATATAATCGGCTTAATAGCCGACCCTGTCTGTCTTTTGGCCTGGGTTGCCCTGTCAAACTGGCTTACAGAAAAATCCCTCCCCCCTGCCATCGCCCTGACCTTTCCGGTCCTTACATCCATAACGAAGACCGCACCCTGAATCTCCGGCGCCTGTTCAAGCGAAACAACCCACTTGATACCTGTAACCTGAGATTCCTCCTTTATCCTGCAAAGGATTACATCTCCTTTTTTCAGAACAAAACCAGGTCGTTGAACAACAGCATTATAATAGATTACATCCGAATCCGGTTTTCGCGCCCAATTCATCTCCGCAAGCGGAAGCAGCGCATTGATCCCGCCGATATCAACTCTGACCTCTAGATTCTGATTATCGACATTTGTAACCACTCCCTGAATGATGGACCCGATTTGCGGAGGATTTTGAACCAGTTTCTCTGCAGCCTCCTTTTTAAAGGCTTCAGCTTCATCGGGAAGAAGTGATTTGATTGATCCCCTGTACCCCTCTCTTTTATCCAGCTCAGCCAGACCCTGGTTAAGGGCATTAACAGCGCTCGTCTGCATGCTGATGTCCATTGTTGTGTATACCTTGAGTCCTCCTTTGTACAGCATCTCCCTGCCGTATTGTTTCTCAATGTATCTTCGGATATATTCAGCAAAGTAGCGGCTGTCCTTAATATTATTATCTTCCTTCTCTCCAAAAATCAGCCGGGTATCAAGGGCCTCCTTTCTCTGTGCTTCATTAATATATCCTACCTCAACCATCCTTTGCAGCACATACTTCTGTCTTTCCTTTGCCCTCTCAAAGTGAGATATCGGGTTATATCTGCTGGGGGCCTGATAAAGACCGGCAATCAGGGCGCCCTCAGCCAGATTGAGATCCTTTGCCCTTTTTCCGAAATAGGTCTGGGCGGCAGCCTCCACACCGTAGGCGCCATGACCCAGATATATCTGGTTTATATATAGAAACAGTATCCTTTCCTTTGAGAACATCTTTTCAATCTGCAGGGACAGCATGGCCTCCCTGGCCTTTCGCTTGTAGGTCTGTGTCTTGTCTTTTAACAGGACCTCCCTTGTAACCTGCTGCGTGATCGTGCTTCCTCCTCCCGTTATCCTGGTTGCCATGAGGTTTTTTAAAAAAGACCTTAAAATACCCATGTAATCGATCCCCTCATGTTCATAAAACCTGTCGTCTTCAGACGCAATGATGGCGTCCAGGAGATCCTTTGATACCTGGTCCAGATTTACGATAATCCTCTTCTCATCATAAAATTTGCCGATCACCCGGCCATCAGAACTTAATATCTCGGTAATTATCGGAGGGCTATAGTCCTTTAAGGACCCGATATAAGGGAGATTGCTTGACCAGAAATACCAGAGTACGGCGCCTATGATAACCAGAATAGACACTGCCGCTACAAGCAAACCTAATGCAATTTTATATCTTTTCTTCAATTAAATGCCCCTCCAACGGATCTTAATTAATCTTAAATACATGACATATTCAGAAAAATATGTAAAGTCTTAATGAGAGATGTGCGGGAATGCTTTAACTGGTCAGGAAGGAAATGTATAAGCACATGCCCAAGGGGCAGGAAAGGAACCGAAGGATTCTTAAAAAAACCGGGATTATCAAGTAATGAGCCTGATAATCCCGGGAATGGAAAAACCTACACACCACAGGGCATCATCTCACGCTGTTTTTGAACGGGAAAACCTTTTTATGGATTTTTCGATAACATATGTTAATAGCACAAAGAAGGCAAAGATGAATGCATACCGAATCACTTCTCTGACTGAAATTCTACCGCCAGGGCCCTGGCCCATTCCCCCTGGAGGCCCGCCCTGTCTGCCGCCCGGCTGTAAATTTGATCTCTGACTGCCTTCTCCGCCTTGCTGAAAATCAGGAAACTGTCCTGCACCCCTCCCTTGCATCTGAGTTTGCCCCTGGGCGCCGCTCTGTCCTGAAGGCATCTGTTCTCCCTGCATGTTTTGTCCCATCTGCGGAGGAACCTGGCTCCCGCCTTCACCGGGTTGAAACTGCCCTTGCCCCCCACCCATGGCCGGACGACCGCCCGCAGGGCCGCCCATCGTGCCGGCATCCCCAAAGGCCGTCTGGAACAGCATAGCGGTCTTTCGCGCGAAATCCACCTTGTTATAGGAATAGACAGCACCGATAACAATCACTACAACCATTAACCAGTACAATATCTTTTTTATCATGGCATCCTCCTATTTTGACCTTTTAAAACGGGCCATTACCCAGTCCCAGTGAAGCCCTAAATGAATCCCGGCAATAATGAGTGTGAGCATTGAGATACTTGTATGCATTGAACGGTAGATCATCCGGTTATCCTGGTCAAAACCAACCCATGAAAAGTCAATATTCTTGGATATTGCCATCCCGCTAATGACTATAAGTGTAAACCCGATGAGCAGAAGAACATCAATAATATAGTTCAACCTTACCCTCCAGGGTATTCTGCCAAACAGCCTTACGGTGGTCTCCTTAATCCATCCCCAGTTTAGTGCCTTGTGCAGGATGTAAAAGAGACATATGATAAGACCTGCCCATTCATGAAATCCTACCCCGTAAAAAGAGTTGTCATCCATCAAAAATAGAAAAACAACTGCCAATAAGAAATTGTGGATAATTTTAAACGTGGCCAATTTCATAGTTATTAACCGCTCCTTTCAGCCAAAGGCTACAAATGTTTATGAGTTTTTCAATCTTATGGTCTGAATTTATTATAAAAGATTACAGAAGTTGAAGAGTTAACATCGAAAACAAAGATACTGCAGGTAAATAGGCGAGCTTTTAAAGCCTCCGATTTTTTCAAATGCGGCATACCGGGCAGACATCCCGGATGAAAAAAATTCGCTGAAACCGGAACTTCCCAACGAATTAAATATTTTTACGTTAAGATTTTGTTTGCAAAGATGAATCGCTTTGAAAGAGTTCACCTGTATTAATCTGCAATTATTGCATGTCCGGCTTAATGACGCCTTGTGGAAAGTCGAGTCCTGCTTTAATCCTGCCTGATCTTGAATTACCTTGGGACAACACCTCCCGCAGAAACATACCCCTGACATTGCGCATTCCACAAACATGCCAAAAGCCAGAAACAGGATGAACGATAAGGTTATTGTTTCTCGAATTGTCATAGGCGGTTTAATCATCAATCAGGCATCCCTCCTCCTCCGCCCGGCATCCCTCCACCCGGTGTGCCTCCGGAAGTTCCTGAATCGGAAATCGAGCCGGTAGTTGAATAACGATTGCCCGAATCCGTTTTTTTATCCTGGCCCACTGATGTATCAGCTCCTTCAGTCTGGCCTGATTCCTGATCGTTTGCTACAGATTTGGAATGGTTCGCTGAAACCGGGTTCAGGTTGTCACCTTTAGAAATTCCTGACGTGCCGGCGGCGGGTCCAAATGATAAATCTGATATATTTTCAACAACCGCGGCCTGTGCAAGAGGCGGAGAGAGGGAGACTATATCGCCGGGCTCCAGACCGCTTGCAATTCTTATGACCGTGCTGTTGTCAAGCCCTGTCTCTACTGTTCTGGGCTTAATATTGCTCCCTTTAACAATATATACAGTAGGTTTTCCTCCGACATTCATGACAGCCTGTATGGGTACATAGATGGCTTTTTCATATTGGTCTATTATTATTTCTGCCGAACAGCTTAGCCCGGAGCGGAGAAGGTTCATATTACCGCCGTTGTCCAGGTTAATTACAGTATCATAGAGCTTCAGATCGGTATTCATATACATTGCCTCGGCGTTCACTACGTTTGCGACAGATGTCACAGTGCCGGTATATATTTCATTGGGTATACTATCTACAGTCACCTGTGCAGGGAGACCAACTTTCACCTTTGCTATATCTGACTCGGATATACTTATATTTACCACGAAACCTGAGGTCGTGGGAAGATGTATCAGGTCCTGACGTTCCTGGACAGTATTTCCCACCTTGAGGGGCTCTGTTCTACTCCCTCGCCGACTTTGGCTCTGTGCGGCGCTGGTAGCGTAGATTATGGACCCATCAGCCGGTGCATAAATCTTCGTCTTTTCGAGCTGATTTTTATACTTCTGAAGCTTAGCTGATTGACGTTCATATTCTGCCTGCATTGCAGACTTCTTAGCCTCTGCCTGAGCAATGTTTGCCGTGGCCTTGCGGGTCGTGCGCTCAAGGGCGGCCTTAGACTGGGTCACATCACTCTGGAGCTTGGCTAACTGTCTCTTATGGGTATAATTAACCAGCAGGTCCCTGGCCTCTTTTTTCAGTTCAACTGCCAGCTGCTTCCGGGTATATGAAAGTGTATCTTTTTCAAGTTCCGACTGTGAGAGATACCCTTCTTCATAAAGTTTTTTTGACCAGTCAAGTGTGTCCTTGGCCTGGGCAACTTCTTCTTCAGCCACTGTAATATTGGATTCCGCCTCCTTAAGTTTGTCGGGATATTCCCCTTCAATATACTTTTTAAGGTCCAGCTG
>JBFYXR010000276.1:0-2869 GCA_041310455.1 Desulfobacteraceae bacterium
ACAGCGCACAAGACAAGTATTGAGCCGTCCAGGACCCTGAGAGACCTTTCAACTTCTATGGTGAAGTCAACATGGCCCCGTGTGTCTATGATATTGATCCTGTGGTTCTTCCACTCGCAGAAAGTGGCTGCCGAGGCAATGGTTATGCCTCTTTCCCTCTCCAGCTCCATGGAGTCCATCGTAGCACCGACGCCGTCCTTGCCTTTTACCTCGTGCACTGCGAATATCTTTTTTGTGTAGTACAGTATCCTCTCGGTAAGTGTGGTCTTCCCGGAATCTATATGAGCGCTGATGCCTATGTTCCTTAGTCTTTGAATGTCTTCTGCCATTTGAATATCCTTCTTGTATTATCTTAATATCATAAATCAATATGACCCGTCTTCAGAAATAGCTTGGGGTCTGAATTAAAAAATGTGATGTCAAACGTTCAACACATGTTCCCGTATGTTGGACATGCACGCTTCGGCATTTTAGAAAATTTTTTAAAGTATATTTATGGAACATGAATGTCAATAATTAATTTAGTGAACAATGCGAATTTCAGCGCAAACAGGGTATACGATATTAAATTGAACATTTCCGTTGCTCATTCCGTTCTCAAGGGATTTTTTCTGTTTAATTCCATGTTGCTCCGATACAGGCAGCCCCTTTAACATTCTTTTTCCCTTTTTTTATTGACACTTACATCATTTCCATCTACCATTTTAAAAGTATTTTCAACCTTGTTCCATCCGACTTGAGCGGCGGATTTTATCTATTACGGCCGCATGGAAATTACTTTTATAAGGTTAAACTGTTTCAACCTTATCCTTGAAGGCTTTAATTGATCACTTTCCAGGTGTCTTATAATCTATGTGGCTATACAGAGAACGTTTAAATTATTATGAAAAATTGCGGCGCTCGCTATACGAGATAGCCAGAGACTCCCTTGAAATCCAGTTAATGAAGGTAGCCCTTATTGACTCATTTCATAATCATATTGAAAACAATATTGAATATAGTTTCCTTGATAAAAGCGAGTTAAGACCCAAATCAAAAAAAATGGAGAGGGAATCGGAGCTTTTTAATACATTCATTGTAATATTCTGCGAAGGCGCTATTAACCCGTCGCTGAAGAATTATATCCGATTTTTTCCTGAAAACAAAGCAATTAAAAAGAATCTGGAATACCTGGCCAATTTCACTCTCTTTAAAAAGTACCACCCCAACCTTCGGTATTTTGATGAGCCGCCCTTTCTGGGCTTTGTCAGAGAATTGCTGAATATAGATTACGCATTGCTCATTCAGCAGGACCCTACGATTAAAAAGAAAAACCGGTATGCCCTTACGCACTTCCATGTCAAGATAGACTGGCCTATCGCTGACGCCGCTGAAGACCTTGCCAAGTTCCTGAGATATATTCAGAATAACCTCTATGAAAACGGAGATGAACCGGCCAGGGTGCTTCAGAATAAACTGTTTGAATATTACGGATGTCATCACAGTGTCGGTGGCAGGCGTACTGCCGCGCTTATTGCCGCTCAGCTTTTAAGGAAACTTGATTCAATCAGCACCGTTTTTATATCCAGTGCGGAATCACGTTCCATGATAAAGTATTCCGAACGGGGTGTATCAAAATTTTTTCTTATCAAACTCACCAACAGCGATATATCAGAGCTTGCAATGCAGGAGGGAATGGACCCTGAAGAACTCAAATCTTCATACCTTTATCCGGCCAAAAATTATCATGTCGGGGTCTCCGAGGCTGTTTATGACTACACTCAATATTCAAAACCCCCTGAGGATGGAAAGATACGCAGGGTAAAACCGGCATACAACTGGCTGAGCCTCACTGATGAATTCCTTCATCCCAAGCCTGATCTCCCCAATCGCAGGCCGGTCAGCTATGACTGGGTTTATTCAACGGAATAATTATTATTGAAAAATCAGGCTGCCTTCCCTTTTCAGTATCATGGGCTCAGAGTAATATTTCAGGATAATACAATGATCGGAATTTTAAAATATTTTTTCACAAATGAAACGGCCGGCCTTTCAGCGGCAGGTATCCCTCAGCCTCACAGACTCCATGTGGCGACATGCGCCATCCTGCTGGAGATGGCGAAGATTGACGGCGAATTCAATGATTCGGAGAGGCAGGGCCTTATCTCGATATTTAAAGATAAATATGACCTCACCGATGATGAGATCGCCGCCCTTATTGAAGCATCAGAGGAAGAGCTGGAAAGAAGCATCGACCTGTGGCAGTTTACAAGGAATATAAACAAGAATTACACACCGGATGAAAAGATCGGGATAATAGAAACCATCTGGGAGGTGGCCTATGCTGACGGCAGGCTGGACAAGCATGAGGATTATCTTATCCACAAGCTGTCGGATATATTGAACATCCCACATAAACATCTGATAGACGCAAAGCTGAAGGTCATCGGGTGCAATAAACGCTAATCCTGGATACTATATCCGGGATTACCCGCAAAATCCGCCAGGATTTTAAAATACCCCTCCCCTCCCAGTATAAACGTGTCATTATGACCTGCGCCTTTTACAGGGTAAAATATTTTTGGCCCCATGGATGCATCGAAGAGCCTCCTTCCCATTTCGAACGGCACGATCTCATCATCCTGCCCGTGTATAAAAAGCTTCGGCGCGCTTATCTCTGCCATCTTCTCCAGGTTATTATAATTGGCAGGCAGAAGGAATGAGATCATGTTCATCGGGAATATCTGCTTTGACATATCTTTTGTGGATGTGAACGCGCTCTCTATAATGATCGACCTCACATGATTATTAATCGCCACATCTATTGCCGCAGCTGCGCCGACTGAATGACCCATAAGGACAATCCTTTCGGAAGGTATCTTTTCCACAT
>JBFYXR010000278.1:0-3670 GCA_041310455.1 Desulfobacteraceae bacterium
CCGTCGTAGCGGCAAGGGCTGATTTTGTCCCGGAGATTATAGAGTCGTGCATCAGGAATAATGTGGGAGGGGCTGTAATCATATCGGGCGGATTCGCGGAAAGCGGGAGAAAAGACATCCAGAAACGGATGGTGGATATGGCCCGTGAGGCTGATTTCCCCTTTATAGGGCCCAACTGCCTCGGGGTCTATTCGCCGCAGAAGATAGACACATTATTTCTGCCGGGCGAACGCCTGATACAGCCCAGCGCCGGCAATGTGGCCTTCGTGAGCCAGAGCGGAGGGGTCATGGTGGATAACATGGTCAAATTCACCCGCCAGGGGATAGGCATATCTATCTTTACGAGCATAGGGAACAAGGCCCTGATAAGGGAGATAGACATGCTCAATTACCTTGCTGCGCACGATGGGACCAGGGTGATTGTCTTTTATATTGAAGGCTTTGAAAGGAACGAAGGGAGAAGGTTCGTCCTGGCCGCGGAGGCGTGCCCCAAACCCATTGTTGTAATGAAAGGAGGAAGGAGCCAGGAGGGGGGCAGGACGGTATCCAGTCATACCGCATCCATGGCCGGGGATTATCGCGTCTTTTCCGATGTCTTGAAACAGCACCACATACTTGAGGCGAGGAATGAAATGGAGCTCTCTTCCTATTGCGAGGCCTTGAGCAGCTATCAGAAGTGCATAAAGGGGAAAGTGGGGATCATTACGGTCAGCGGCGGTCACGGTGTTGTGGCAGTGGACAACTGTTCAGACCTGGGGTTGGAGGTGCCGCAATTTTCAGAGGCAACCAGGCAGGCTATCAAGGAGAATTTATCTCCAAGCATTCAATCGATAGCGTCTCTTAACAATCCGGTAGATCTTACAGGAAGCGCACTTGATGATGATTTCCTGGCAGCGGCAAATGTCCTTGTAAAGTCGCCGGAGGTAGACTGTCTGCTCGTCCTCATTCTGCCCTATTCACCGGGCATAAGCGCGGAGCTTGGGGCAAGGATAAGCCACCTCTGCAAGAGTGAAGATAAACCTGTAATAGCCTATATCCCCAACGAGGATAAGTATGCCATGCTGATAGAAGGTTTTGAACTCAACAGGGTGCCTGTCTCTTATTCTGTCGAGGGGGCGGTATTGATGGCAAAGGCGCTTAGAAGGGATGAAAAATGCTGAACAACTAGATGCTGGGGATTATAGAGAATTTCAGGAAGGCAGGATGGATGCCTGAGCCTGAGGCGAAGAGGCTTTTTGCCATGGCCTGCCTGGATGTCCCGAAATATATCTGGGCGCACGAGCCGGATGAATTTATCCGGTTTGCAGGGCTATGCGGTTATCCTGTTGTCGCCAAAGTTGTCTCACCTCGTGTGATACATAAATCCGATGTGGGCGGCGTAATCGTGGGGATCGACTCTGATGAAGGCCTGCAAAGCGCCTTTCGGACCCTGAAAATGCTGGATGGCTTTGACGGCATGCTCGTGGAGGAAATGGTGGGAGGCCGGGAGCTGATAATCGGGGCAAAGATAGATTATCAGTTCGGGCCTGTAATCCTTCTTGGCATCGGAGGTACAGGCGTGGAGATCTACCAGGATGTTACGATGAGGATGGCGCCTATTAACAGGAATGATGTGGCATCAATGATCGATTCCTTAAAGGGCAGAAATATTCTGAGGGGGTATCGCGGCGGCGAGCCGATAAATATGGAGGCCCTTACGGACCTGCTCATCAGGTTTTCTTCGCTCGTAATCGACCTTGAGAGCCATATCCAATCCATCGACCTCAATCCTGTTCTGTGTTCCAGGGACAGGTGCATCATTGCCGATGCAAGGATCATTTTGAATGAATAGGGAGGATTTCAGATGACTGTAGCGGATGAGATTGAAAAGCTTAATAATTTAAGGCGCAACGGAGCCATCACGGAAGAGGAATACCAGAAGGCCAAGGATTCACTGCTGAGGCAGAACGAAACCATGGGTGAAAAGGTCGGCAATATGGCGCGGAATATCTCATCCGATGAAAATACATGGTCGATGATCATACATTTTTCCCAGTTCTGCGCCTATATCATCCCTCTTGCCGGCCTTATTGTGCCGATCATCCTTTGGCAGGTAAAGAAAAACGATTCACAGTTCATCGACAAAAACGGCAAAATAGTCGTCAACTGGATCATTACTGAGATTATACTGCTTATTATGTTTGGGATACTATGCTTCCTCCTCATCGGCATACCGCTGCTTGCGGCGCTGATTGTTCTCAGCATCGTATTCCCGATTATCGGAGGAATAAAGGCCAATAACGGCGTGGCCTGGTCATACCCTTTCACGATAAAGTTTTTTAGCGTGGATTAACATTAATATTTTAATCAAACTTGAATTATCTTTTGAGGTGCGTCCCCATTTCATATGTTGTTTTGGAACCAACGTCCCGGCCACAGTAAAGCTTCACCAGAAACCAGTTTTACTCAATATAGCTCTTGACGAATATAGATTATTAGCTATAATATTATGTGGGGAATAGAATATACAGATGAATTTGAAAAGTGGTGGGACACTTTGAACGAGGATCAGCAAGAAGATCTGGTCGTCAGTGTTGAATTGCTCCGGAACCTTGGTCCTGCACTTCCCAGGCCCTATGCCGATAACGTTAAAAGCTCAAGACATCCAAACATGAAAGAATTACGGACACAGAGCAGAGGCAGGCCATTGAGAACTTTATTTGCGTTTGATCCGAGACGTTGCGCGATTCTATTGATTGGCGGTGATAAGACAGGAGACGACCGGTTCTATGAAAAAATGATCCCTATTGCGGATCGGCTGTATGATGAACATTTAAAAGACCTTGAAGATGAAGGAATAAAATAATGGTAAAAAGATTTGAGAAACTCATAGGAAAGATGAACCCGGAACGAGTCAAAAGGGCAAAAGCAAAGGCAAAGGATATAATGGCCGAGATGCTTTTAGCTGAGATACGAAAGGGGGCGGGTCTTACTCAGGAAGATTTGGCTAAAACCATAGGGATAAGGCAGGCAAGCCTTTCCAAATTGGAGTCCCAGGACGATATGCAGATCAGCACATTGCAGCGATTGATAAATGCGCTCGGAGGCCAGCTTGAGCTAATTGCCCACATGCCTGCAGGAGACATTAGAATCAGTCAATTTAAAAATTAACCCATGTCGATGTCAGATCCATCTGACATTTTCCGCGCTCCCTGGCCACAGACTTGCCCACTGTCCTGTCCAGCGTAGTCTTGACGAAGGCGCAAACCATAGGAGCGCCTGTCCTCCGCAGTAGGCTGCTACGGAGGATGGAAAGGTGGATGACTCCCTTATTTTATCTTGACAGTTTAGCTCATTAGTCCGATTATACCCGCATTCATGTCTTATTCCTGTCTTTAGATCAGTTTGCTGAGTGCTGATCGCCTTTCGGCCCTGGGCCTAAAGGCGATGGGCTGACAGCTGAACGCTTCTCTATATCATTTATCTGGGGACCTAGAGATTCCTCTGTTAAGGTTCATCTATAAATACCGATTTTCTATTTCATTGTCTTCTATGTCAGTCCTGCCGTGACAGGATCATCTGTTATAGGTAAGCCGTTGTCCAGCAACACTCATTTTGTAGGGGGAACGCATGTCCAAAAAGAAAACAATTCTTGTGAAAAGCACTGAAATATCGATAATTTCACAGGGCA
>JBFYXR010000281.1:0-3199 GCA_041310455.1 Desulfobacteraceae bacterium
CGCTCTTCCGATCTGGCTCCAGTTTCAAGGCCTTTTGATAATACTCCACAGCCCTTGCATAGTCGCCCTTATAAAAATAAACCAGCCCCATGTTATGATAGGCGTAATGCGGCGTCTTATAAAGGATGTCAGATGCCGCCTGCTGAAAACATTCAAGCGCCCTGTCCCACTCTTTCATCCTGGAATAGAGTGTTCCCATATTATTGACGGCCTCTGAAAAATTGGGCTTAAGGCTTATCGCTTTCTTGTAGTGCTTGAGTGCCAGGTCATATTCCTCTAAATCCCCGTACACCAGCGCCATGTCATGCTCAATGTCAGGGTTGTCAGGATCAAGCTCTGCCGCTTTAATCAGGTATGAGAGGCCTTCCCTAGAATCTCCCTGGGCGACAAGGGACCTCCCCATGTCCTCCATTGCTGTGGCCTTTTCTTTTTTTTCTTTCATGGTGCCGGCGCACCCGGCGGAAAGGAATGACAGGATAATAACATACAGGACGGATATCTTGATAAACTTCTTAGACAATCCGTCCTGTAATCGGGATAACAGCATATCGCTTAAAAAAGAGTACTTCACTTTATGGCAGAAGAAACGCATCATTGAACAGGAGATGCAAGCACAGTCGGCGTCAGGAAAATTAAAAGCTCTGACTTAGACGTAGCTTTGACCTTGGATTTGAAAAGCCATCCCAGCCCCGGGATGTCCTTCAATATCGGGATGCCTGATACATCGGTCCCTTCATTCTCCTTGATAATGCCGCCTATCACTATTGTCTCCCCGCTTTTCACCATCATAGTGGTGTTTATCGATTTTGTTGTCTTAAGAGAATCCGATAAGCGGGCATCATCCGATACATCTACAGTAAGTGTAATATAATCATTATAGCTAATGGAATTGGGTGTCACGCTCAATGATAATTCCGCGGGCCATTCTTCTGATTTCACATTCTCAGTTGCCTGGATCTTGATGATTTCTCCGCTGCTGATCTTCGCAGGCGTCCCTTCCTGTGCTATTACCTTAGGAGCTGAAAGGGTCTTTGCAGTGCCTTCAGCCTCGGCTATGGCCAGAGATGCATCCAGCGTTAAACGCCCGTTGAATGTGGCCGTAGCAAACCCCAGCCCGATGTTGCTCTGCCATCCATCCGGAGAATTTGTTGAAAAAGACCCTCCATATATCTTTTCGCCGTCAAGAGTGAACTCATTTGCATATGGAGGAACAGTAAATTCTTCATCGGTTGCCATATTTACTTCCCTGCTGGTGCTCCAGAAGGATGAATTTGAGCCCCATTTGATTCCGAGATCACGCCTGAACGTGTCCTTCGCCTCAACAATCCTCGCCTCGATCATTATCTGTTTAACCGGCGTATCAAACTGCTTTATGGTCTTTCTGGCGGTCTCAATATTTTCAGCGATATCAGTCAAAATAATCGTATTGGTTCTTGTATCAACGGTCATGGCGCCACGTTTTGAGGGTGTAATATGGCTCTTTATATCGCTTGCCTTCGCGAAATCGACCGGCAGGTATTCAGTTATAAGAGGCTGTTCTTCCTTAGCCGCCTTTTCTTTTTCCTTTTTCCGGTTTTCCTCCTCCTCGGCCAGCTGTCTCAATCTCTGCTTTTCCGCCTCTTCTTCCGCAAGGATCTGTTTCATCTTGTCCTTGGTCGTGATCCATATGATATTTTCTCCACGGTATCTCTTGGCCAGATCATTGTTATCCAGAACAAGGTCAAGCGCTTCATCCCAGGGGACATCCTTCAGGATCATTGAAACCTTTCTCCCGGCTATTGCCGGGTCCCAGACAATGTTTTCACCGCTTACTTCGTTTATCAGCCTCAATATATGGGTGACATCAGCATCAACAAAATCCATATACATCTTTTCACCCTTGTATCTCTTGCCTGTTACACTGGCTGCGGATGATGCACCGGCGGTCCCGGGTGTTGATGGTGCGGAGGCATTTGTCTTAACCGATAGGGTGGTTGTCTCTGTTTCCGCCAGATCAAGCGGAACTAATTTTTTTTCTGCAACCTTGAAGGTGGCCTGTCCGAAATCCATGCTGATTCCGGTCTCTGTCGGTTTAATATTAAAGGGGACTATTTCCCTTAATGAAATAACGAGATCCACCTCTTTCTTCTTTGATGAATACACCTGCTTGATTCCTTCCAGAGCCGACTGAAATTGTGTCGTGTCTATATGCCTCATAAGCAGGGGATTGGCTATTGTTGATTCATGGATCTTTAATACAAGAGTTTTCTCATCCTTCCTATCCAGGTCATAAGTCGTTTTTTTGGCGGTAGTGACCATCAGCCTGGATTTGCCGTTTTCAGCCATGGTAAAATCGATACCCAGGACTTCGTTGATAGCGGATTTGGAAGCCTCGAAAAATATCCTGGGTTCGGATGGCGTAACATCTTTGGCTTCTTCGGCAGGGGCAGCCTTAACAGTTGCCGGCTGAGCCTGTTCGGCAACCCTGGCTTGCGGAGCGGCTGTAGCAGAATCCGACACGGACTTCCAGGCCGCATCCTTATTCTGCTGCACAGGAGGCGCAGCCTCGGATTGAAGGACTGCCGGCGCCTTTTCATCACCGGCGTCAACGACGTTTGAAGAGCCCGCAGCGCAACCCGATATAAGCAAAAAAACCGCCACCGGATATAGGAGGAAGGAGTATAATAGCCCTTTATTAATACTCATCTTTTTACCCATGAAATGTCTCCTTAAATACTTGCTGATAATATTGACTGCCTCTAAGATTGAGGCGCCTTGCTTATTTCCCTGTACTGTGTCTGACCTCTGAAATCCTTGTACTCTTCCCGGATAATAACTTCACCCTGGCTTATCTTATAGACAAAGCCGCTATTCGTGCCAATCAGAGTGCCTTCCTTGATAACATGGCCAACACCCTTTGAATCCTGAACCATGGCCCACCTGTTCCTGGTGCCTATTACAATTACCACAACATTCAGCTGAGACAATTCCAGTGTCTCCAGATAGGTCTTGGCCCTTTCCTTCTCTTTTTCCGCCCTGGTCGCTATAAACGATTTAAAGGGATCTGTTTTATTGGTCGGATCATAAATAAATTCGCTGATCCCTGCAACATCTGAAGTCACTTCTTCAGTAGTTGCCGCAGTGCTTGCGGTCAAGGCGGCAGTTTTTTTATCATTAGTGGCTGTCCCCTCTTGCGCGGCTGCACCGATACTGACGACAG
>JBFYXR010000284.1:0-3854 GCA_041310455.1 Desulfobacteraceae bacterium
TTCCATGAGATTTTTTTTCATTTGTAGATCAAGGCAGCTTTCGGGGCAGCCGCTAACCTCCTTTTGTTCAATTTGAGCAGATCTTGGTTCATAATTGTTTTACTGTTTTTTGTGATATCAGTAAAGCCTGAACTTCTAATTAACCTCCATAATTTACACATAATAAATATTGATTTTTTACCTCCTCTATGCAAAGCTTTCTCGATTTTTTACTACCGAGTTATTTAACATCTCTTTAAAGGGTGATCAAAAGATATCATTAATATGTTAACAACATTACGATTAGTGATATAGACAATACATCTCAGGTATATACTTCGATGCCAAAGAACCTAAAAAAAGACTTGAAATCAACAAATTTGTCCACCTTTTCTCTGTTGATACTTTTCTGCTTTTTCTTTTCAGGTATGGCCGGCCTTATCTATCAGATCCTCTGGCTGCGCATGATAGACAAGGTTATAGGCAGCGCGCCCTTTGCCGTTGCCACAGTGCACTCTGTCTTTATGGGCGGACTTGCCCTGGGAAGCTGGCTGGCAGGCAGATACATCGACAGGATAGTCTCAAGAAACAACCTACTTTCCCTTTACGGCAAGGCGGAGCTTGCAATAGGCATATACGGCCTGATCTTCCCCTTTCTCATCTATGCTGTGAAACCGGTTTATATCCTTGCCTACAACTCTCTATTTGTCCATTTCTGGCTCTACCGTATTTTCACCTTCTTCGGCTGTTCTCTCCTTCTGATAATACCTACGACAATAATGGGTGTTACCCTTCCCGTCCTTTGCAGATTTTACGTAGAAGACATGGGTCACATAGGTGCACGCACAGGGAGACTTTACGGGATCAATACCATAGGAGGGGCGGCAGGAGCCGCACTCTGCGGATTCTTTCTCATAGCCAATTTCGGCGTTTGGGGCAGCCTTGCCACGGCTGTGGGAATTAATGTCCTGATCGGCGTCCTGTGCATCGTCATGGCAAGAGGGAACAGAGCCCAAATCTCTGAACCCATGGAAGAAAAAAAGGTCAGCAGTAAACACAAGGGCACCAGGGTAAAGAAGGAACCAGAAATACATACGGAGTTTGTGCCGGTTGATGACAAAATGATCATAACCCTGGCCCTCTGGATATTCGGGATATCCGGTTTCTGCTCCATGGCCTATGAGGTCTTCTGGACCAGGCTCCTGGGTCTTATCATCGGCCCCACAACATATTCATTCAGCCTGGTTGTCACAACCTTTATCATAGGTCTGGCAATAGGGAACATCCTCTTCGGACGGCTGGCTGACAGGGTCAAGGAGACATTCAGGCTGCTCGTCATAACACAGGCATGCGCGGCATGTCTTGCCCTCCTGGTCAGTCAGTTTCTGGGCAACAGCCAGTTCTTCTTCTCTAAGCTGATCTATACCTTTCAGGGAGATTTCAGTGAAAAAATACTTATCCAGTCGATTGTGCTGTTTTTTATTCTGGTCGGCCCGACCATTTTTCTGGGCGCCACATTCCCGCTGGTCAACAGGATCTATGCCAGGTCGCTCCCTGAGATAGGAAAGACAGTAGGCACCGCCTACGCAATGAATACGATAGGCGCGATCCTTGGCTCCTTTGTCGCAGGGTTTGTCTTAATACCCCTTTTAGGCAAAGAGAACGGCCTGCGGATAACGGCAGGGCTTCAGATCCTGACCGCGCTCCTTGCCATGGACTATGTAATCTTCAGGACAGGGGAAAGGGTTCGTGCGGCTGTCACAGGTGCGGTTGCCATATCTCTGGGGCTGCTGCTTGTCATCAACTTCCCGACCTGGAATCACAACATACTATCCAGGGGATGGTATTACCGTTTCGATGCCTTTGAACGGTATTTCAGCGCGACCTCCTGGTTTGAAGCGGCATGGAAAGGCGCCTCAAAGATTGCAGAACATGTGGCTAATATTGAGGTTGTCTTTTACGGTGACGGCATTGGAGGGTTTACAACGGTAGAGAAATCGGTCAATCCGATCGGCAGGGCCAATTATACCATGCTGAACAGCGGCAAAATGGATGCCAGTTCACACGGTGACAGATTAACGCAGGCCCTTTCAGCCCATATCCCTCTCCTGTTTCATCCTGACCCTCAAAAGGTCATGGTAGTAGGCCTTGCCTCCGGCATGACCGCCGGTGAGTCGCTCTATTACCCTGTCAAACAGCTGGACGTGCTGGAGATAAACGACCAGGTGATTAAGGCAGCCGGGATATTCACGCCATGGAATAACAACTGCCTTACCAGCCCCAGGACCCGCATGATAATCCAGGACGGGAGAAACCATCTTGAGCTTACCAATGAAAAGTATGATGTAATTATCTCAGAGCCTTCAAATCCCTGGATGGCAGGTCTGGCAAATCTTTTTACCCTTGATTACTTTAAAACAGTTAAGGGGCGATTGAACGAAAACGGCATCTTTGTCCAGTGGTTTCATTCCTACGATATGGACTGGTCTACCTTCGCGATGCTTGGAAGGACCTTCGCGGATGTCTTTCCTGAAAGCATGTTAATGAAAACAATATCATCTGATTATCTCTTGATTGGTTTTTCAGAAAAAAGGAATCTGGACCTGAATGTGGCCGATAGGAATATTGCCTATGCAAAAAATTCAAAAAATATCACAATTCAAGATCCAAGGGTGATCTTTAATTTAATCCTTACAGAAGATCTCAAGGCATTATTCGGCGCAGGACCGTTTCATACGGACAATTGGCCACGCCTTGAATTCGTCACTCCGAAGAACCTCGGCAGGAGTGACTCTACCATAGAAGAAAGGATCAAGAAAGCAAGCTGGCTCTCCAGGGATACCAAAGATATCCTTGAATCGAATAAAGATATCGACTCATCGCTGGACAACCTTGAGTTAATGGCTGCAGATTTCCTGCCGACCTTCAGGGTTGTTGACCTCAGTCAGGCCACCCCGATGCAGATCAACAGGTACCAGGATATTTTGGTAAATTATTGCAGCGAGGAGGACGTTTCAAGTTATGATATCTTTCCAAAACGCGATTTTCAGAAACAGTGCGCTCAGCTCCAGTTCGAAAAAACTCAGGAACACCTGACAACCAGCCGTGAAGACAGTCAGGCTTACTATAAGTTAGCCCTCGCGCTTAAGACAATGGGCAACCCTGTGGCGGGGATTGATGCGCTTCAGAAGGCAATCTCTCTGTCTCCCTCTTTCCATGAGGCGTATATGGAACTTGGAATTTCGTTTGTAGCACAGGGGAAACTTGAGGAGGCAGTGAGTCAATTTTCGAAGGCATTGAAGATCAATCCTGCCTCAACAGAAATACACAACAACCTTGGGAACGTTTTATCAAAACAGGGCAAGACGTCCGAGGCCGTATCCCACTATTCCGAGGCATTAAAGATCGATCCTGAAAATGCGACAGCGCTCAACAACCTCGGGGCCATTTTTGCGGATGAAGGCAGGAATACTGAGGCTATTGACTATTATACCAGGGCCTTGAAAAGCAAGCCGGGATATGCCGTCGCCCATGATAATCTGGGGCGTGTCTTTGCCGGCCAGGGGAGGTTTGAGGATGCCATGGCCCATTTTAATGAAGCCCTGAAGATTGACCCGGATAACGCAGGCTTTCATGTCGACGCAGGCTTGTTCCTGGGGCAACAGGGGCAAATAAACGCATCTATCGACCACTTCCGGGAAGCGCTTCGAATCAATCCCAATCATTTTCTGGCCAACTATAATATGGGGATTGCCCTGTCAGGACAAGGGAATGTCGAGGCGGCATTAACCTATTTTTTCAAAGCCGCAGAGATAAACCCTGATGATGCGGGCGTTCACAGCATGTTAGGAATGAGTCTGGCGAATCTGGGACGT
>JBFYXR010000287.1:0-5333 GCA_041310455.1 Desulfobacteraceae bacterium
GTGTCCGGTGGGACAGTGGGAGACAATTCCGCATCGGGCATAAGGATCACTTCGAAGGCGGAATGCTTTAACGGGCTCTATGTCAGGGGAGGCAAATCCGCCTATACCCTTTCGGACTCCACCATCGAGCTGTCCGGAAACGGGAGCAACGACTTTGTCGGCATCGGGTCGGGCGCCATGGCCGACGGCGGGGCCACACTGGTTCTGAAGAATGTAAATATCACAACCAACGGAACGATCCGCTCCGCAACCACATCAATAGACAACAGCACACTCAAGGTCTATGACTCCACGCTGATTGCGAACGGCGGCCCGCTGCCCAGGGATTATAAGGCCAAGATCGGCCCAGGCATGATGGAGGCCCCTGCACCGCTGGGGATCGCCGGCACCGCCCGTGCCTGCCTCACCCTGAATAATTCAAGCAGCTACTTTTACAACTCCACCATAATTGCCGATGGCTGGGGCGCCCTGTCCACGGACATGGCGCAGGATCATGTGTATCTCGAAGCCAACAACTGCGATGTCCAGGTGCGCAACAGCGGTTACGCCACCTATGCGGACTGGTCCTGCAAGGTCGTCATCAATAATTCCAGGATGAAGAGCGGGGCCTATACGGGAATCATTGCCGGTCCCGGCGAACTCCGGCTTAATGACACAGAGGCTGTCTCAGGCAACAACAGCGTCATGATGCACAGCGTTATGCGCGATGACCCTTCGGAGATCGGCCTTCTTAAAATCAAGGGCGGAAAGATTACGGCCAAAAATGCCCTCCTGCTGGTCAAGAGCACCAATGCCGACATCGACCTGGAGGGGGTTCAAATGATCTCCGAGAAGGGTCTCCTGCTTCATTCAATAATCAACGATGACACCATGGCCACCAAGCTAAACGGCCGGAAGGTGACCGGCATCCGCGCGACCTTCAGCAAAATGAGCGTTGAGGGCAATATCCTTCATGAGGATAGGTCGCGGACCATGTCGGTTGTTCTCTCCGGCACGATGCTGAAGGGAAGCATCAAAAATGCTGAACTCTCACTTGATTCGGCGAGCAAATGGACGGCCACGGCGGACTCAAAGGTTACCCTTGTCGGGATCTCCGATGTTTCATGCATCGATGCGCCGGCAGGGGTTACGATCACAGCCTCTGCGGGCAAGGGCTGCAGCCTGAAGGGGACCTACAAATTGTCGAGCGGCGGGGCGCTGAAAATGACCGCCATCTGAGTTGAAAAAGGTATAAGGGGCACTCCGGTCCCAAAGAGCCTTGCGATCAGACAATATTAGTTGTCTATTGATAAATCTGAGATATCCCGCAACTGCAGAAAGCAGGCATGAAATCCCTTTATACCTGCTCTTCAGGCTTTTATGTCCGGGGAAATAAAAAAGGCGATTGAGATGAAAATCTCAACCGCCTTTTTGACTTCTGCATTTCAGATCAGCTGTCTACGCCAGCAGCCCGGCAGCCTCCTTCATGGCGCTGCCGATTTTAATCCTGTTGGGGCAGACGGACTCGGCTATGGAAAAGTCCCTTTTTGACAGGCCGGCCCTGATTGTCTCAGGCATCTGACGGAAAAGCTCCCTGGCCTGGTCCCTCTCGCCGTAGCTGTTGTAATACATCATGTAGCGCAGGACATCATATATCCTGCTTTCCGATGACATGGCCAGCTCACACCTCATGCAACCCCTGCAATAAAGGCTGCACGTGTTTTCAGCCAGACGGTTCAGGACCCTGATGTCCAGGGATGTAAGTTTTTTCCCGTCAGAAGCCGCTGCGGTGTTATCCTTCAGGATTGTTACGCTGGTGATCTTGGAAATAAGGCCCGACACCCTCTCATCCGCCCATACGAACTTTAATTTTGCCTGTTCCAGTGTATAGCCCTTGTCAATGAAATGCTGAATGGCTGAGAGGTCCTCCGGCTCCGAGCTGGCTGCCTGGGCCTGCATGCCGGGCGGCTGCCCCTGGGCCTGTCCGCCCTGCCCCTGCGGCGCGCCCTGCTCCTGCGGCTGTCCTCCGGCGCCTGGCGGCCCTCCCTCCTGTCCGGCGGGCATGCCTGGAGGCCGGCCTCCACCAAAACGCTGCCCCTGGGTCTTCATGGCTATGAAACCAATGCCGGCCTTTGAAATGGCGTCCATGGCCTTCTTCATTTCATCATTCATCATCTGGTAGCTGTATGATGCAGTGATAGAATCTATCCAGCCTAGCTTTGCTGCAGCCGTGAGCATCTGGGGGACATTGGCATGGGCGGCGAATCCAAAGAATTTTATCTTTCCTTCCTTCTTTTTCTGTTCAGCCCATGTCTTGACCTCCTGGGTAAAGACACCGGCATCCTGGGGGCCCTGGAGAAGGAACAGATCAACATAATCGGTCTTCATCCTTTCAAGGGATTGTGTGAGCAGGGGCTCCATTTCCTTGGGTGTAAAGGCCCGTGTGGGCTTTGTTACAAGGAAGACCTTTTTACGGTCCGAGGGGTACTTAGTAAAGTACTGGCCTATCCCCAGTTCACACTTTCCGTTCTCATATTCGCTGGCGGAATCCCAGTATGTAACGCCCATCTGAAAGCCAATCCGTAAAAGCGCCTCGTTTGTTGTCCAGTCACCGCCGCCCATTCCCAGGATCGGCACAGACACACCGGTCTTTCCCAGGGCACGCTTCGGGATCTCCTTTGAGGCGCTCCCCTTTTCTGCCTCAGCGCCGGCGGCGATTCCGGCAGCGCCTGCGGACAAGGCCAGGGACGCGCTCCCTACGGTAGTGGCCTTTAAAAATGCCCTTCGGTCCATGAGTTTCTTTTCAGTATTCATAGTCTGTTTGCCTCCTCTGTTTATTGCCCTGATGGAAGGACAGGGGATAGGGGTTGTTGAATTAAGGTGAATACCTGAGACGGTTCGACAACAATTGCCGCTAATAATACTTAAAATTTAAATTAATATCAATAGATCGAGCTCAGGAATTACTTTTATTTTTTTATGCAATTTCTGCCCTTAAGATAATGGGAGTCAGGAGGGGTTATGTTAATTTATTCCTGCATTTATCGAGCAGAATCTCCTCCCCTTAGAATAAGGGGAGAAGGCCTGCGCGCCGTAGCTTTAGCGAAGGTGTGAGGGGTTATGTTAAGGTTCCCTGACTTTATCATAACTCCCCCCAACCCCCTCTTATCTTAAGAGGGGGAAAATCTCTCACCAAACCTAATCGAAATTCCATGTCTGATCAAGCTTAACGCACCAGTGACAAATGCTTTGGCTGTCTTCAGTCCTCCATCCTCTGCCTTCTGTCCTCCGACCTCTGATTTTCCTTGACCAATACACGGCAAAGAGATTATTCTAATGCAAAAAACCTTAAAGGGTAAAATCGCAGGACATGCCGCATCAGAATGTCATAAATATTAATCCTGAAGTTCTTGCATGGGCCCGCAAGGAGTCCGGACTGGAGATCGATGAAATCCTGTCGGCCCTTGAAGCAGATCATCCCACCTACCAGCTCTGGGAGAGGTTCGGCAACAACATCCCCTTCAGCAAGATAAAAATCCTCGCAAAGATCTTTCAAAGGCAGACAGCGGTGTTTTTCCTGCCCTCGGTCCCCGAAAAATCAGAAAGGCCGATGGATAACAGAAATTTAAAGGATTTTAATGCCAGACTTTCAGCTGAGACCATGCTGTCAATCAGGAGGGCGAACAGATACAGTGAACTGTTGAATAACCTTAACGGCGAGACTTATTATCGTGGCATATACAAATGGCTCAGTGAGTTTAACGAGGTTTTCTACAATCCCAAGAGGATTGACCGTGAGGAGATCTGTGTATGGGTCCGAGGGAAAATAGGCATTTCTGTTGACGAGCAGCTTTCCAGCCAGAGCCAGTCTCAGATCTTTAAAATGTGGAGGGCTGCCTTTGAGAAAGAACTGGGAATACCAGCATTCCAGTTTAAAATGCCTGCACAGGAGATTCAGGGTTTCAGCCTGAACGAACAGATCCCCTATTGCATCACTGTCAATAATAAGCATTCAATAACAGGAAAAATATTTACCCTGTTTCACGAACTGGGGCACCTGCTGAAGAGACAGGGAGGGATTTGTTTTCCTGAAAACGTGCCGGATAATCAGATTCTTGAACTGGAATGCAATGCCTTTGCCGGGATGCTGCTGGTCCCGCGGGAGGCTGTAAAACCCCTTGATTCGGCTGATGCTATTTTTACCTTTTCAAACAAACTGAAGGTCAGCAGCGAGTGCTACCTGAGAAGGCTCAGGGGCCTCAAAATGATTGATGACAGGAGATTTTTCAGCCTGCTTTCAGAAATCAGAGACAGGGCAAAGGAGCCGTCAAAGGGATTCGGCAGGGCAACCAGTATTGAAAAGGCAGTCAGTTCGCGGGGGCAGCATTTATTCGATTCCGTTGCCGGGGCGGCGGCAAAGAACAGGATCTCGTACGGACTGGCCTCCGACATACTGGGAATAAAAATAAACCACCTTTTAAACTATTAGTGACAAATCATGCCCGACAGTACAAGCAGCAACATATACTTTATTGATACAGGCGCCCTGGTAAGGATATTCAGCGCATATCCGGCCGGCCTGGCTGACAGGATCTGGGAGAAGCTGGAGGGATTATTTTTGAATGGCATGATGTTCTCCCACCAGATTGTATATGACGAGATTACCACGGACTCAAAACGGCCTGATCCGCTTTCAAAAAAAATAGCCCCCATGCAGGCATACTTTAAACCCATGAGCTTTGAGCAGGCCCAGTCGGTGTCCGGCATAATAAAAAAATTCCCCCAGCTGATTGGCCCTGAAAACGAAAAGGAACAGGCAGAGCCCTGGCTGATCGCCTCGGCGATCCTGGAACAGAACCAGCTGAGTCTTTTTAATCCCGACAAGAAGGTCTATATTGTCAGCGAGCAGGGTGAGGCTGAGACGGATAAAATCCCGTCAATCTGCGAAGGCCTTGGCCTGGGTCATCTGAATCTTTCAGGTTTATTCCGGCTGAACAACTGGTCTTTTGAGCTGGAGGCAGCAGCTGCTGATTCATGAAGTCTGCTTTTGTCACAACTCCCATTCGCCCCCCAAAAGGAGGAGGCTATTTCATAAGAGACATTTAGATGCAGTTTCATGACAGCGCAGCCGCTTGCCGCTGGCGCGGCCAGTTTAATCGTGCATGAGACTTCAATCGGCTTTCAGCTGCGGAGCAGCGAAATGCTAATAGATCTTGAAGGTGATAGATTTTTCAGCTCCGGAGGAGCGGCATGTTAAATATTATATCTGATTTGCATTCTTTTTATTATGCCGCTCCTCCGGAGCTAAAATTAAATTGCAATTTACCTGCTATTAATATATCGCGCCTATGGCG
>JBFYXR010000290.1:0-3748 GCA_041310455.1 Desulfobacteraceae bacterium
CTCATCGGACTTCTTTACAAAACATTCCACCGTCAATGCCGCTCAGCACACAGGAACCGGGCCGGATGAATATAATTTCAGCCCGGCATTTAGTCCTGCCTGCATTATTTGGGATATTTTATTAAATATTCTAAATTCTTTACTATCACTAAACTAAACCTTGACCTGCCCCTGGAATTATGTCATAAAGCCTTTCACATTGAGAACTGATATGCATAAATCCATTTACTTATCCGACAACTGTCAGAAGGCCTCAGGTGCAGGCATGATATCTTTGCTGCTGTTCCTGTTGCTGATCCTGCCGTGCATCTGTCATGGGGCCATTAATGTTGACGGCGTGATCAGTGAGGCCGAATGGGAAAGCGCTCAAAGCTTGCGGGACTTTATTGTAGTTGATCCGTGGAATCTCGGCCTTCCCCGTGTTGCCACCGAGGCAAAAGTCCTTTCCCTTTCTGAAGGGCTTGCAGTTGCCTTTATCTGTGATCAGCCGCCTGAAGAGAACCGCACACGAACCACCACAAGACGCGATGCAAGCAGCTTTGACAGTGACTATATCAGCCTTATGATCGACTTCGACGGCACCCACCAGACCGGTTATGAATTCAGCGTTTCGATTACCGGCTCCTATCGGGATGGCGTCATTACCGATGAAAGCAAGATCAGCTATGACTGGGATGGAATATGGCAAAGGGCTGTAAATGAAGATTCCCAGCGATGGACCGTGGAAATTTTACTGCCCTGGTCAATTGTTGCGATGCGCGAAGGCGATGGGGATACACGCCGGATAGCCGCATGCTTTCAGCGCGTCCTGAACGTAAGGAACGAAAAATTCTCTTATCCGGCGGCCGGCACTGCCAGAAATACATTCATGTCGGACTTTGCAAAGATAGAAGTAACAAAACATGCGGACACGCAGTTTGACATACTGCCCTATGTAACGGTTCTTAGCGACCTGGCAAATAATAACACCAAAGGAAAGGCAGGACTTGATGTCTTCTGGAAACCCAGCGGCAAGTTCCAGCTCGCGGCCACAGCTAATCCGGACTTCGGCCAGGTTGAGAGTGATGACCTGGTTATTAATTTTTCGGCCACAGAAACCTTTTTAAGCGATAAACGTCCTTTTTTCACCGAAAATCAGGGGCTGTTTGCATTGACCACGCCTCCCTCAAGCTATATTATTCACACCCGCCGGATCGGAGCAAAAAGCGATGACGGCAATCCCTCAAGCGATATCGACGCCGCGTTAAAAGTGATCGGATCCTCAGGTTCCATGGATTTCGGAATCTTTGCGGCGCAGGAGTCCGGCGATTCCGGTAGAAGCTTCTATGCAGGTAGATTAAAAATCCCCTCGGAAAACTGGTCTCTCGGCATGGTAACTACATACGCTGAAAGGCCATTTCTGGACCGCAAGGCCCTTGTAAATTCTCTGGATTACACATTAAGCCGGGGGCATTTCTATTCCAGGGGACGGGTGATAATGAGCAAAATTGACCAGGCAGATGAAACGACTACTGGATATGGCGCCTACGCCACTATCTCCTATAAGCCGACAGATAAATGGCTTTCCATGATGACCTATTCGCTTTATGACGACAGACTGGATTTCAATGACATGGGATATATGGCGCGCAATAATTGGAGCGAAGGATTCATAAACACAGAATGGAAACAGACGGACTTCCCTGAAGATTCAAGGACTGCAAGCGTCACCTGGTCTTTGAGATATACAAGAAGCTACAACTATGATGGAGTTCATTTGCCTGACTGTGTTACCTTCAGCCGGGCACAGAAGATGCGCAGCGGTTCGGATGTTTCAGGTCAAATCACATACTTTCCGGGCGGGTACGATGACCTGATCTCCCGCGGCAACGGGCTTGTCTTTCTTAACGACCGGTTGAATGCAAGCATCTCCTGGTCTACACAGAGACGTGGCATGTGGCGGAAGGCTCTTTCGTTCAAGTTGGTACAGGAGGGCTATGATGGCTATGGGATAGGTTTTGACGCCTCCGCCTCCTTTTATCCCCAGGAAGATATTACGATAGATCTCAGTCTGAAACCCCTCTGGAGCCGAGACTGGCTTATCTGGATGAGGGATGATCAGCTTGCCGGTTTTTCACGCCGTCAGGTATCAATGAATATTGGAGCGACCTGGTTCCCCGCCGAACGTCATGAAATCAGGCTGCGCGGCCAGTGGCTTGTGATTAATGCCGATGCCAGGCAGGCCTATAGAATCGGAGCGGGCTCCAGGCTTGTTGAAAGCAGTGACATTATCAATGATTTTGCCGCAATAAATTTCGGCCTTCAATTCCGCTACAAATACGAGCTTGGACCTTTATCGGAGATCTATCTGGTTTACAGCCGCGGCGGGTTGGATCATATTGACAATCCCGAGGGCGGCACATTGGGCCTGTTCACGACCGCCTCAAGTCTAAGAAATTCCGACCAGGTCCTGGCAAAGTTACGTTACAGGTTCTGATGATATATAGCCCATGACACCCCGAGTTCAGGTCAGAGAGCAGACAGCATATCTGACTGTAAGGCTATATTGCCGTTAAAATGAGGGTTTGATGCGGGATTTCCCATGCGTCAGGGCGAATCCCGCCGAAGTGGGTTCATTGAATCATTTTATCAGAGAAAGGCTGTCATCCCATGTCTTATAGGGCGCCGGAAGTGCAGGCGTCAGCTTCGGAACCCTTGTTGGGCTGTATAGTTCATATATTGTGACATTCTTATCAAACCCGGAAATCTTGCCTCCCTGTAGCCCCTGCCCTCCTGTCGGCGCTGCGGCGCCCTGAGGCGGCTGTCCAGCTGAAGCCATTGTCGTGCCCTGGGGTTGTTGAGCAAACATGCTTATCATGGCCTGATCCACATTGCCGAGCACATCCGAATATATCTGGAAATGCCAGATCTTCCATTCGCCGTCTTCCTTGACGAAATCCGTGGCGAATTTCTCCCAGAGCCACATTCCGGAGGCCTCTCCATCCTGGCCCGTCCTGGAGCAGAGACCTATAGACATCCAGATCCCCTTTGCAGTCTGGCCGTCCTCCGCTATCTCAATATAGGGGGTCGTAAGCGTGTGTATAACCAGATCGCCCACGCCTTCATTCTCCTTGATGTTCTTTATCTCCGGATAGATCTTGCTCACGTTCTCAAGGGTCTGTTTGCGTCTTGTCTCATTCGTCTTGCCGTAATAGGCCTCCACAGACTTTCTGCCTACATAGTAGCCGTCGTTATGGCCGTATGAGATATCATCCCTCTTCCTGGACCATGCCTCATCGAGTTCCTTCCACTGCTCCTGCGCGCCGTAATAATAGGAATGCTTGGCCATTACATTCTGTATCTCCATGTAATCCAGGAGCTTCTGTATGCTCTGGGCATGGGTCATCTGCATATTTTCAGCGCCAAAAGACAAACCGCATGTCAAAAAAAATATCGCAACAATGATTAAAATACCTATCCATAATACTCCTTTTACTTTCATGATATTCCCTCCATAAATTCTGAATTAAAACCGTTGCGTGCACACCGGCCAATCTCGGGCGAACGCCGTTCACCCCTGCAGCATCCTTTCTAGCATTTTTACAATATCAATTGATATATTTTTCCATTACTGTCCAAAACAATCTTAAACCATTATCTTAAGTCTTTAAGGAAAAACATTAAGACCTCGTCATGCCCGCGACGGCGGGCATCCAGTGGTTTTTTTTTAACTGAAAACTCTGGATTCCCGCCTTCGCGGGAATGACAG